>JAIRJY010000197.1 GCA_031260365.1 Nitrososphaerota archaeon
CGAAGACACAACAGGAGGCGGCTTATTCTCGTATCTTTCCGCGTTCACACCCTGAACACCCGTACTAGCATTAACGGTAGTCCAATACGCATTACTCACCACCGGAGCCGTAGGGGCTGCAGGAACTGTAGGAGGTTGAATAACAGGAGCTTGCGGTTGAACAGCAGTTGTCATAGGCTCCTTTGCAGCTGTAATACCCTGAGAGCCAATAGATGGATTAACAGTAGTCCAATACGCATTACTCGCAGTTGCAGCAGAAGTTTGCGGTTGCTGCTGTGCTTGCTGTTGTTGGGCTTCTCTTATCCTCGCTTGCTCAATAAGCTTGTTCTGCTCAGCCATCCACTGATTATAACCGGCTTGAGTAATTTCTTTATTTGCTAAAGCTTGATTAGTACGTTGAACTTGAGATTCAAGCTGAGCAACCGTGTAAGACATAACAACAACCAAAATGCTCAGACAGACAAACTATATAAAACCCGCATAATGCACATAAGAAAAACCGCAAAAACACCTAAAAAAACAAACAAATATTAACCAAACACACATAATTATACAAGAACAAAAATGCCATCACTCATGGAAAGAATAATGCGCAAAATTGCTGAACCGATGCCATCTGAGTATGCTTTCTGCTTGATAAAAGAAGATGGAACAAAAGAATTTCTTACTCACGAAGAATACCAAAAAAGACTAGAAGCGCAAAAAATCAACACACAAACAACAGCAGCAACACAATAAAAGAAGGCACCACATTTTGGCAACCGACTCTGAAAGAGTAAAAAAACCAAAACCACCCAAAAAGAAACTTCTCAAACACAAACCAACAAACAAAAAATAACCCAAGAACTCACAATAAATTATAAATGCTAAACAAATCACAGACATTTTTAAATAGTTTAAGTACATATGGAAAGTTGACTGATAATATAGGTGAAACGCTTTGAACAACGATAATGTAACCGCAGTTGCTGGAGGAAATACTTTACAACATTCTGTTGAGTACACAATCCAGAGTAATAAAAAAGTTTTTGACAGACTAGCTAAAAGTTAAAAACTTGATCCCATCTATTTTAGTTATGCATATACCATTAACTGAAAAATTACTGAAAAACATTTACGCCGTTCTAGTTGCTTATTATAAACATTCAGCTAATCCTATTTGTTCAGGCTATCCGATAGTTGAAGATTTTAATAGGTCTATGCTTAAAGTTTGTGTTAACAAACCATCTGACGGTTTTTTTGGTAAAGTTATGTACCCACATGTTTTACAGAAAGCCTCGGTTACTATGCACTCTATAGTTAATTTTCACCCATTCATAGATGGTAACAAAAGAATGGGTTTGTTAGCTACACAGGAATATTTGCTTTTAAATGGGTATTTTCTCAATATTCCTTATAACGCTGACGATTTTATAATAGACATCGCTGACGTGAAAAAACGTTTAAGTAAAAATGATGTTCTAAATTGGTTAATTAAACACACTGTAAGAACACCCTACACTGTACTGTATCATGTGAATTGTATATTCTTAATTTATTTTTACAGAACATCTTTACAACACTTTTTTGTTAGACTACATAGTTTAAATTATGGAATGTTTGTTAATCTAGTTAGATTACATAAAAAATTTAATCTTACATAACCACCTAAAAAGAAACACCTAAAACACAAACCACCAAACAAAAAATAACCCAATTCTAAACAATCTTTACGTTTTCCGTAGGCTTGGTTTACGAAAAACACGTCACTTCACATATTTTTATTTGCAATTAAACTTATAAGTAACTTCCAAAATAGAACTATTGAAGGCTACTGCAAATAGCCAACAATAGCTGAAACATCAAATGCCTGTTGGGTTTGTTTATGCTTCAAGCAAGTATAAACAAACTTTTTCAATATAAATGTTTTCAGTTGACGAGCAATAGCTATGCGGTAGCCTCAGAAGGTGAAAACACCAATGAAGCTAAAATTCATACTCTCCCAAATAGTTAGCATTCCAACCGGTTACGCTTTCCACACTATGGCTCAATACACACCCATAACAATCCTAGCATGGACAGCAGCAACCATAGCTATACTATTTGCACTAAAGAACTAAAACAATTCCATGTAAAAACATAACCCCCTTTTTTTATCCAAACAAAAATGGTTAGTTTGTTTAAACAAGTAAAGTCGTGTTAAGCTGCTACCTGTTTTTTCACAGGAACCTGCAACTCCACCACCTTATCTCGTAGTTGCTGATTCTCCGCAATCAACACCTGCAACGCCTGATTCACCTGAACAAGTAAATCATTTAAACGAACATTCAAAGTCGCAATCTCCTGCTGCACCACAACAGACAAAACCGCTTGTTGATTTACATTTTTTTCACTCATACACATTCACCCCACTTTCAATTTTCACCGTTTTTGAGTGCCTTCTCAATTTCACCCAAAACACCAACAAACAAAGACAACAAAGTGTTGTATTGCTGAGGATTAACCCGCTTCAACTTATTCAAATCAGTAACAACACGCCGATGCTTATTACGCGTCACACGATCAGTCGTACTACCCTCAACCAAAAGAATAGACAACTTTTTCTCACAACGCTCAACATCCAAACAACAACACCACCATACCCAAACAAAACACATCTATATATAATTTTACAAAACTATAGTGAATTAAAATGAACTATATAAACTATATACTACACCTGTAAAACATAACAAGTGAAACGTATGACACAAACTAGCAAACAACAACAAAAACAACCTCATCATCATCAT
>JAIRJY010000027.1 GCA_031260365.1 Nitrososphaerota archaeon
CGCCGTATATCACTTGCTCAAGTGCCATGTATGGCAATCGATGATGTTGTAATGATTGATAACTCGTCTATTTTACAAGATGAAATTATTGCACACAGACTTGGTCTTACACCATTAAAGACCGACATTGACAATTATAACATCCCAGAAAACTGTTCTTGCAAAAGCGAGTTTGGATGCCCACAATGTCGCGTTACATTAACTTTAGACGTAGAAGCAAAAAACGATACACAGACTGTTTACAGTGGCGAACTCTCTTCTGAAAATTCTATTGTAGTTCCGGTATCCGATAAAATTCCAATAGTTAAACTTGCGAAAGGTCAAAAATTGAAACTAGAAGCATACGCAAGACTTGGTACAGGTAAAATCCACACAAAATGGCAACCTGTATGTGTTTCTGCGTACAAATATTACCCAAAAATTACGCCTCCTACAATATCATGCAATGATTGCAAAAAATGTGTTGAAATATGCCCAAAAAAGGTGTTAGAAATCAAAAACTCCAAAGTTACCGTTCACGACTTACACTCTTGTACACTGTGTATGGATTGTGTAGATGTATGTCCCAAAAAACCTTCACTAATCAATGTTGAATGGGAAAAAGATACATTCATCCTTAATTTAGAAACAACTGGTGTCCTTCCACCTGAACGTGTGCTTCAAGAGGCAACAAAAATATTGAAGCAACAGCTTAAGGAATTTGAAGAACAAACAAAGGTAGAACTATAATGATACAAACGGAATCAACCAACCCAGAACTAATTCAACTCATTAAACAGTTAAAGAAAGAAAGTAGAGAGAAAAACGCGCCAATCTGGCTAGATGTAGCTGAACAGTTAGCTCAATCACGCTCTCGTCGTGCTGCAGTGAACCTAAGCCGCATTAACAGAAATACACAACGCGGAGATATGGTTGTCGTTCCTGGAAAAATTCTTGGAACAGGCTCATTAACTCACTCGATTACAGTGGCAGCTTTTAACATTTCAGAACTTGCTAAAGCAAAACTTGCTGCTATAAACGCAAAATATGTAACAATCCCTGAACTTGTTGCAGATAACCCAAAAGGTTCAAACATTAAAATTATCCGGTGAAATGTATGTCAACGAAATCTAAAATAACTTACGTAAACGCTGATGGTTTAATCGTTGGTCGAATGTCAAGCAATGTTGCAAAACTATTGCTCAGCGGTGAATATGTAACTATACTTAATGCTGAAAAAGCGATTTATTCTGGTAAAAAGAAAAGCAAAGTCGCGGAAGCACATTTGTTTCTTGAGGTAGGTGCACCTGAACGTGGTCCATTCCACTATCGTAGACCTGATAGAATGCTTAAAAAAACTGTTCGCGGAATGTTACCCTGCAATCAACCAAAAGGTCAAGTAGCCCTTAAACGTTTAAAAGTTTTCATGGGCGTTCCATTAGAATTTAAGGATCAACATACAATCCAATTTGAAGAAGCTCACGCAAAAAAACTTAAAGGTCCATCTTTGACGTTAGGTGAGTTAGCGAAAGAAATTGGATGGAATCAAGGTGAATAATTATGCCATCAAAAAAAGTGATAGTTGTTAGTGGAAAACGAAAAACTGCTACTGCACGTGCAGTAGTTCGATCAGGAATAGGTAAGATTCGTATAAACTTGACACCTGTTGAAATTTACGAACCCGTTATTGCACGCGAAAAAATTATGGAGCCACTTTTGCAAGCTGGAGGAGATGTTTGGCGACAGGTAGATCTTGATGTTCAAACCAGTGGTGGTGGTTTTATGGGTCAAGCTGAAGCAGCTCGTATGGCAGTTGCAAATGCTTTGCTTAAATGGACTAAAAGTACACATTTACGTACTGTCTTTAGTGAATACGATAGAACAATGGTTGTTGGAGACTCAAGAATTAAGGAAACAAAAAAAGTCGGTGGAACTGGCGCACGCTCAAAGGGACAGAAAAGTTATAGGTAAGGTGGCGTAAAGCGTGATAATTCCTGTGAGATGTTTCACCTGCGGTAAATTGGTTGGTGATAAATGGGAAGAGTTCACCAGTCGCATAAAGACCGGTGAAAATCCCAGTGATGTGCTTGATAGTCTTGGTGTTAAGCGTTACTGCTGTAGACGTATGTTGCTTTCGAACGTGGAAATCATAGATGAAGTGTTGCGTTTCCATGAAGAATCTGAAAAGCGCAAAGAAACACTTAATTTTTATTAATGCACTCAAAATCTGTTTCCTAAGTTTCTCTAATTTTTAATTGATCAGTTGTTTTTAAAATTATGTTTTAGTAACGTTGTCAATGCTTTGAATTCAGATTTAGCTGTACGTAAAATTGTTAACATTTTCTCAAAAATTTGTCTCTTTACACTAGAATCCAACTAAACCGTTCACAAAATAAGTCTAATATGTCCTTCATGCTTCACCATAAACATGATAAACCACTGCAACAACAAAACAAACTCTTATAAGGACTTTTGCAAGGAATCCACTGAATTAATATCGATAGTTTTATATCAATAAATAAGATAAGGGCATTCAGTATTTATAATAGAAGGAACTTATGTGAAGTTTGAAGTAAAGTACAAACCATCGTATGCTATGCTTGTTGCCAGTCTTAATCAAGGCGAAGCAATTGCCGCTGAATCTGATACCATGGTATATATGGATCCAACAATAGAGGTTCATGCTCCTAAACATGAGAAAAGTCTGCTTGGCAGTTTAAGTTTAAGCATTATTGGTGGACAATCTTTCTGGGTTAATGATTATACTGCTACAGAAGGGTCTGGAGATGTCGCGTTTGCATCAGCTCCTCTTGGCGATATTACACATCTCGATATTACATCTGACCACGGTTTTATCATTCAAAAATCTGCTTATGTTGCCTCTACTCCTTCTGTTAATTTAGATGTAAAATGGGAAGGTTTCACCAAAGGGTTATTTGGTAATGGTTTATTTATGATAAAAGTAACTGGTAATGGTCTTTTGTTTATAAACACCTTTGGTGCTATTGACGTACATACATTAAAAGCTGGGCAAAAATTACTTGTTACTAATTTCCATCTTGTCGGTTTCAGCGACACATGTAGCTATAAAGTCACAAAATTCGAAGGCTTCAAAGAAACTATACTCAACAGTGAAGGACTAGTAACTCAAATAACTGGGCCGGGAAATGTGTATATTCAAACAAAGAATCTTGACGAATTCACAAAATGGTTATGGACACTGTTAGAGCCAAAAGTGCGTAATGTGCGACATTGAAATCTTTTTTCGATTGATCTCTTCTTTTAAATTTTAATTTATACTGTATATAGCGTATTGTATGTCTAAACTGCTATGTACCATAAAAATCTGGAAATTCTGTCAGAACTCTGCTTTTATAGATGCTCTTTTTTACCCAGTATTCTTGTGGTATTTTATCCGTTATGGTTTTATATGTAGCTGTAAGCTAGAAATGCAAGAAGCGATTATGTATGTCTGATACTGGCGTAACCGTAAAGAAAAACATAGATTTCAGTGAATGGTATGTTGAAGTGGTTTTAAAAGCAGAACTTGCAGATTATGCACCTGTGAAGGGTTGTATGATTATTCGACCAGACGCGTATGCAGTTTGGGAAAAAATTCAAGAGATGGTTAATCAAAAAATTAAAGCGACAGGTCACAAAAACACTTACTTCCCAATGTTCATCCCTGAAGCTTTTCTTAAGAAAGAGGCAGAACATTTTGAAGGTTTCACTCCAGAGGTTGCTTGGATCACTCAAGGCGGAAATACCATTCTTGAAGAAAAGCTTGCGGTACGTCCAACAAGTGAGACTATAATGTATTCTATGTATGCAAAGTGGATACGCAGTTGGAGAGATCTGCCGCTTAAACTTAATCAATGGTGTAATATTGTACGTTGGGAAACTAAAGCAACTAAATTGTTTTTGCGTACACGCGAATTTCTATGGCAAGAAGGTCACACAGCACATGTAACAGCAGAGGAAAATGAAGAAGAAGTCATGTGGGCTATTAACATGTATAAAGACATCATTGAAAATATTCTAGCAATTCCAGTGTTAATTGGTACTAAGAG
>JAIRJY010000038.1 GCA_031260365.1 Nitrososphaerota archaeon
GTGGAGAATACTTTAGTTAAGAGTGGAAAATTTAGTTTGCACAGCCAAAAGGCTCTTTATGATATAATAGTCTCCTGATCATTATTGTAACCCGTTATAGTGTAACCATTATTTTATGGGTAACGTATTCTTCTCTTTCTTTAAAATCTCCTATAAAACCAATTATACATCAAAAAATAGTTTTTGCAGCTATTTATGCGCAAATTAGTAAACAACAGTAGCATTGAGCGTCAACCAAATATTGACCTGTATTACTACTAACTAAACATTGTCAAAACGTACAATAACTTACTAAATATGTGCAAACATGCATTATGTTTAAACACAACAAACGTAACAAATAACCCGGATTACCTGTGAAAAATATGCACAATAAACCCTTAGGCACAAAACAAATTGCACAACAACGTATCGATATACTATTTAAACAAGCCACAGATGTAGGAAAAACGAATCCTGCCTTGGCAACAGAATACATAAGAGCAGCCAAAAAAATAGCGATGGCTGCACGTTTTCCAATACCTGCAAAACAGAAACGATGTATATGTAAACAATGTGAAACATTACTTGTCACAGGTTACAATAATAGAGTGCGTATCCAACAAAAAAGAGAACCACACGTAGTAGTAACATGTTTAAACTGCGGATATCATTCACGTATACACATAAAAACACGAAAAAAGGGGGCATAAAAAAACGAGCAAACCAATAACATCTCGCATGAAACGTCACGTTAAACATATGTTAAAAGACGAAAATCCGACAATTTGGATAGGCAAAGAAGGTCTAACAACACAGCTAGTAGCAGAAGTCACAAAACAACTGCAAAAAAACAAAATGGTAAAAATCAGAATCCTGCCAGCAGCACTAACAGACGAAAACACAGCACAAACTATCGCAGCACAAACAGCCACACAAACAGAAGCAGCACTCGTTGAGGTACGCGGGCATGTCTTTATACTCTTCAGAAAACGCCGCCAAATAACCGACAACACACAACAACCCATATAGCCAATTTATCTGCGTTTCAGGGGGGGGATAACTTGACCGTTTCAAACTCTGAAAGGCTATATGCACATTATCAGGAACTCTTTCTCAAATCAAACCACGTTAAAACGGCAGAAAAATTACATCTTATTTATGATAAAGAATATGTGTATATTCCGTTTTTTAATCGTGAATTTACAATAAACCGGTATACCGCAGACATAACTGGTAGTGTGTATAAAAAATGTGATTGTTATATCGAAAAACTCTTGATACTGCACCACCTGCACTTTCACAAAACATGTGCTAAAAACTCGGGTGTTATGGTGCCATTTCGTGGTATTCGTGAATGCGCTGACTTTGAACCTGCTTACCAAAAAACAACAGTTACACCATTTATCACATATTTTAACAGAAAAACAAGTCTTCTTAAAAAACGAGCATACAATATAGGCGGACAAATAACTTCGTATGGTGATATAAGTTTTACAGTTAACGCATTTCCGCTTGTTCCAATACAATTTATTTTCTGGAATGGTGATGAAGAGTTACCTGCAAGTGCTAATATTCTATTTGATAAAAACATCGCCCAGTTTATCCATCCCGAAAGCATACCTGTCTTAGCTAACGTTGGCACGAGCCTTCTTATGGATAACAACCAACTAGAATAGTTTTTTAACAGTTCTTTAGATAAAAAATTGGTATAAGCAAAAAATGTGGTGGTTTGTGGATACTTTTTTATATGGTTTTAACATGTTTTGCTGTGCAGAGTTTTCTTATATTTTGCATGTTGGCAAAATTGTGTAAGTATGTTTAGTTTGAAAAACTGTTCAATAGTTTACTTATTGGTCAGAGAATATTTATATTAGGCTTCACTGTTGTAGTGAAAGGAAAACTAAAAAGGACAAGAGTATCTTGACAACTCCTCATGACGTACCTGCAACGAAATTCATCGATCGATTAGCAAAGTACCTAAAAGAAAATGTCGATGAAGTCCAACCAGTGTCATGGACAAGCGTAGTAAAAACAGGCATACATGTAGAAAAACCGCCACAAAACGCGAATTGGTGGTATACCCGCAGTGCGTCAGTTCTACGCAAAGTTTACATACACGGTCCAATAGGTCTAGAAGATTTACGGTCAGATTACGGCGGAAGAAAAAACCGTGGTAGTAAACCTGATAAAGTAGCAAAATCTGGTGGAAGCAACATCCGTAAGATTCTCCAACAACTCGAAGCAGCAGAACTAATAGTTACCAGTAAACCTGAAGGAAGAAAAATGTCTCCAAAAGGTCGTAAATTAATGCAAGAAATTGCTTGCAACGTAACAAAAGAACTGATAAAAACTATTCCCGAGCTCAAGAAATATCAAGGCGAATAAAAATATGCCTACTGATGAGCTTGAAAATATCAGAAAACGAAAACTTTTGTCTATGCAAAATCGCGTAAGTGACGAGCAAAAACAAGTTCAAGCTGAAGAAAAAATTGAAGCTCAAAAACAGGCGTTGTTGAAACAAATCCTGTCGCCTGAAGCAAGACAGCGGCTTAATAACCTCAAAATGGTTAAAGCCGACTTTACCGAACAAATTGAACTGCAACTGATTCAGATGGCTCAAATAGGAAAGTTGCCTATACCGTTATCTGATGCACAACTAAAGCAGATACTATTGCAGCTTCAATCACATAAAAGAGAAATGAAAATTACAAGGATATGAGAAAATGGCAAGAGTTAAACCACCTGCAAAAAAACGACGATTAGCTAAAGCAACAAAGCAATCCTCATCTGTTCCAACATGGGTAGTCGCTAGAACTGACGGGAAAGTCAGAATGACCCCTAAAAGTAGACGAAACTGGCGATCAACAAAAATAAAAGCATAGGAGAAATAACAAATAATGATGATTAACGCTAACAATGAACAACAAACAATACAAGAAACCGAAATACTAGAAACACATGCAAACGAAGAACTCGCAACAACACTACCCCCAGAAGAAACACTGACTGCAGAAACTTTGGCAGAACCACAAGAAATT
>JAIRJY010000058.1 GCA_031260365.1 Nitrososphaerota archaeon
GTTTCTGGATTTAAAGTTTCTTGAATGATGGAGTATCCCCATTTTGGCATTTCTATATCTCCAATGCGCAATCAATCACGTAGAAGCGATTTATATGGCTTTCCGTATCACAAGTAGAATTTTAGTTAAATAGACCAATAACTGTCCCTGCGAGAGATCAATTCGAACGCGTGAGGTGTGAAAACTTGGAGTGCAACTAAGAATATATAGTTTTTCTAAATTCACGTGGTCACAAACAAAAAAAATAATTTAAATTACGCACTAAACAGTTTTTTCAGACAATTTTGCGAAATTTTTCATATAAAAAACATGTAAAAGTCGTAGATTTTCTAAGATTAATACATAGTACACGGGGTAATTATATTAATTTATTTATATAGATAATATGCAATAATCTTATAGAAGGATGAGCGCATGGCTTGGATCGATGTCTCGGCAGGCAGCATAATGATTATTCTAGTTGTAGCAGTAGCTGTAACTGCATCCATGTCAGTGCTTTTCGGAATGAAACTTAGAAATAAAAAATCGAAAACAGAAGAAAAAAACAAAAACTTCAAAACTACAGATTTAGAAGCACCTAACATATCATTTAGAATATCAAAAAGTGTCCAAACAACCACAGCATCAAATGCTAAAGACGAGTTACGCATTTTGGATTTAGAACGCGAAATTTTAGGAGATTCCATCAGACGTCTTTATGAAGCGCAAGCAGAGGGCAAAATTACAGAGGTAGAACGTGAACGACTTGCGGTAACTTACAAAAATCGTATGAACACAATTAAAGAATCAATAGCTAAAGATGAAACTATAGTTGCACTACACGAACTTGAAGGAATGCAAGAAGATTTAATGCAACTTTTCAGTGAACGTTTTAGCGAATTAACAGGCAAAGTTGAAGAATTACGCGGAAAAATAGATGTCAAAGCAATAAAAGAAGTTCCAATCAAAATACCAACATCTATAACTCAAATACAACAAATGGAATTTGATGATGAAGACGAAACAACACCAACATACCGCAGCAGAAACAATAATAACAGTAGTAGTGAAGAGAAGCAGAAAAAAAAGCGTAAACCACCAACAACAGAAAAACCAGACGTTAAAAGTGAAGCAGAAAAACGTATAGAAACCATAAGAAGCGAAGTTGAAAAAGTACTAGATAAATTAGGACAGATGGAAATTGAAAACTAAAGCAGATTTAATACAAGAAGCAAAAAAAAACGCGGCTTTTGAAGCAATAAAACATGTTAAAAACGACTCTATTATTGGTTTAGGAAGTGGTACCACAGTTGCTTTTGCGATAGAAGCACTAGGAACTCGTGTAAAAAACGAAAAACTGAAAATTATGGGTATTCCCTCGTCATACCAAGCATTTCAACTCGCAGTTCAACACGGCATCCAAATTACAACACTTGATGAACACCCAATAATTGACATAACAATTGATGGAGCTGACCAAGTTACACCTGAGCTTTACCTCATCAAAGGTATGGGAGCAGCCCTATTAAGAGAAAAAATTGTTGCAGCAGCCAGCAAATATAACATCATAATAGTTGATGAAAGCAAACGCGTCAACATTTTAGGCGAAAACAACCAAGCTGTACCAATTGAAGTTTTACCATTTGCACTTCAACTTGTAAAAAACAAAATCACCTCATTAGGCGGAGTTCCAATTGTACGAGAAGGACAAGGCAAACTTGGTCCAATCATCACCGATAATGGAAACGTAATAGTTGACGCCAACTTTGGAGTAATACAAAATCCTCAAGAACTATCAGTTAAAGTGGCAATGATTCCAGGTGTTGTTGAAACAGGGTTCTTTATAGACTTAACAGACATAGTATATATTGCAACTGAAAATAAAATAGAAAAAATACAAAAATAATAGATAATTTAAAAAATAATGCTTTTATTTAACAAATTCTTGGCACAGGATCGCCTATGGGTCGAGCAATTATACGTTTACCACCCACAATTGTTTGCATAGCTACACCTTTAAAAGCGTCTGTAACTTCACCTATAATTTGCGCGTCTTTACCTTCCACTGTTTGTGTTAAAAAGGTCAAAACCTCCTCAGCTTTTTGAGGTACAACACCAAAAAGCATCTTGCCTTCATTTCCAATTTCTAAAGGGTCTAAACCAAGCATCTCACAAGCTATTGCAACATCTTTTCGTATTGGAATTTTATCTTCTTGAAGTAGAATACCTGTTTTTGATTTTTCTGTGAATTCATTTAGAGCATCAGCTAAACCGCCACGAGTTGGATCTTTCATTGTCACAACTCCACCAATTTCACACAGAGTTCGTTGTATAACTTTGTTTAAAGGCTTAACATCAGACACTATTTTACTTCCAAAAGTCAGACCTTTTTGTGCAGAAAGAACAGCTAATCCATGATCACCAACGGTTCCTGATAGAACTATTTTGTCGCCTACCTCAAGATTTGAATCAAGAGTCCATCTAGCAGAAAAATGTGGTCGATACTTTTTGACAGTCTGTAGATTATTTTCAAGCGCGAATGAGCGTTTACCGATACCTGAAATATTCATAACACAACCGCCTAAACTGCCATTTTCCACAACTTTTGTATCACCTGTAACTATACCCACACCAGCCTCGATAAGTGTTTGACGCATACTCTCCAAAATACGAGTTAAATCATCTAGGGGTAACCCTTCTTCTAAGATAAATCCTGATGCTAAAGCGCATGGATCAGCACCTAGTGCTGAGATGTCATTAACTGTACCAGATATAGATAAACGCCCAATGTCACCACCAGGAAAAAATATTGGTTTAACAGCATGTGAGTCACTTTTAAAAACTATATCTCCGATAACTGCAGCATCATCCATAGCCTCCAAAGGCACCTCAGCAAACGAGTCTAAACCACCAAAGTTTTTGACAATGTGATCTTTGACAAAGTTGTGCATAACCATTCCGCCTGCGCCGTGCAACATTGTAATTCTTTCTTTTTCAATTGTCATCTAAAATTCGCTTCTTTACGTGTTGTAAAATAAATTTGTGTTTGATAAAAATAAACTAATCGCAAAAACTATCTCATATGTCGATGCTATAAACCGGAAACAGCATTTTAGACAGAAGAGCAGCTTAAGGTTTAAATCACTGAA
>JAIRJY010000117.1 GCA_031260365.1 Nitrososphaerota archaeon
GCTGAAAGCCATGTTGCTGAACGACAGGCTAGAGCCGCAACACAAACTTTAACTAGAAATAGCATCCAATCTCAGATTCGTGTTTTAAATGATGCGTCAAATGTTTGCCAGAAGGGCAGCTCCATTGTGCTATGGGCTAAAACAGATACTGGAGTTATTATTGGAGCTGACGTTCTTGGAGAACTAGGTAAAACAAGCGAGTCTGTAGGCGAAGATGCCGCAGTGAGGCTGGTTACGGAATTGAAGAGTGGATCTACTGTTGATGTGTTTTTAGCCGACATGCTTATACCATATATGGCTTTAGCTTCTGGTAAATCTGTTTTTTACTCTCTTGGTCTTTCAGAGCATATTGAAGCTAATATTTGGCTTATGGAAACTATGTTAAACTCAAAGTTTAGTATTGAAAGAGTAAATAACTTGTTGTATAGAATAGAAAAAACCTGTTGACTAAACCAATGTTAAACACACCTTGCCTTAAAGTACCTAAAATTTCAGGTGCAACAATAATCACTTTTTCCCATAAACTGGAACTGGTCAACAAAACACTATACATTAAATGCCATGATGATTATCTATATGTCCCACTTATAAGAACACCAAACGAACACGAATTATCCCAACTAAAAGATTTGTCTCCACAAATAATGTTAGTTATAGCCGATTTTGTTGATAAACGTCCAACTGAAGAACCTTTGGAGTTTGCTCTTAAAAGACAATTACCCGCTAATTTGCACTCCAACATTCCACATTCGTTTGATGTTGTTGGTGATATAGCTGTTATTGAGATTCCATCGGCATTAAACTCTTACAAAACTTTAATTGGACAGGCAGTTTTGAAAGCTCATAAAAACATAAAAAGCGTACATGCAAAAGCAGGTGCAATTAGTGGCATATACCGTATACGCGATTTAACATACATCGCAGGCGAGAACAGAACACAAACAGTCTACAACGAATACAACTGTAAATATCACATAGATATAGCCAAAGCATACTTCTCTCCAAGACTATCCCAAGAACACCATCGTATAGCAACACTTGTAGAAGACAACGAAGTAGTATCCGACCTTTTTGCCGGGGTTGGACCCTTTGCAATCCCTATAGGTCGATTACGTCCAAAAACAAAAGTATATGCCGTAGACATAAACCCCAACGCAGTTGAACTACTAAAAATTAACATCAAAATTAACAAAGTCGAAAAACAAGTCTACCCACTATTAGGAAACGCACAAGAACTAGCTCACGACAAACTCTATGGAATTGCCGATAGGGTAATTATGAACCTGCCTGAAACCGCCATCAACTTTATTGACGCTGCCTGTCAAGCCTTAAAACCATCTGGAGGTATGCTACATTTTTATGGGTTCATCCGTAAACCTCACACGATAAACGACTTAAAAACACATTTTACTTGTCTAGTTGAGCAACAAGGTAGAAAAGTAATCACTTTTAGACACATAAAAAGTGTTAGAGAAACAGCTCCATATGAGCAACAAATAGTTTTAGATGCACAAATTAAGTAATTACTGCTGTATTATAACAGTTTATTTGAATTGAAGGGTTTTTGTTTGTTGTGCTGCTCAAATTTTTTAGAGTTATTAGACCTCTTGTGAAACTAAGTGTAAATGTTTGAATTGTTACATTTTCTGCAAGATTTTTGAGCTTGAATTTAACCTGATCAATGTATATAACATTTGGAAAAAGGAACAGTTTTTCAAGAAGTCTATTTCAATAAGCCAATCGTACAGTGTTTACTTTCACTTACTGAAAACGCAATAGCTGGTATTAGACAAACACCCTTTTTAGGTTCATTCAAAAGTCGTAGCCGTATTTATCGCCGCCACAAAAAATAAACTACGTTGATAGTGTATATGTATAATAACTAAAATCGTAAACCCTTGTGACAATAACAAACACATAATGTTGTTGTATAGCAACATGAGAAAAGTTTTACTGTGTGTTAGTTGTTTGTGTTGTTATGCCAAAGCCAATTACTGTTGATGAAAGGGAGAAAATAATTAGGTATAAGTGGAATGGTGAAAAAGAAGTTGATATTGCGCGTTGGCTTTTTGTTAGTGAGAGTTCTGTTACAAAGCTTTGGGCGCTATATCGTAGAACGGGTTCTTGGATGTCTAAATATGAAAACTGTGGTCGAAATCCCGCCTTAAAGGATACACAAATAATTCAAATTAAAATTGAAGTAGAAAAAAACCCTGACATTACTCTCTTAGAATTAATTGAAAAATACGATTTGCCTATATCAGAGTCTGGACTAAGCAAAGTTTTTAAAAAACTTGGACTAACGTTTAAAAAAAGACACTTTATGCAAACAAACAAAAACGAGCAGACGCAGTAGTTAAAGAATGTGCAGATTGGCAAGAGTTACAAAAAACTTTAGATGCAAGGCAACTTGTTTTTCTTGATGAAAGTAGCATTAATTTGGTCATGACACGTCTCTATGGCTGGGGTGAGCGACATGCTCGTGTTGTGGACTATGTTCTTGCTGATGTGCGTTTTGAGCGTTCGTCTATTCTTTTTGCAGTGCGCTTATCGGGGTAAATGCGCAAGTATCGTTTAAAGGGCGCTCTTAATGGTGAGCTTTTTGCTTTGTATGTAAAGTATGTTTTAGTTCCTACGTTAAATGTGGGTGATGTTGTGCTACTTGATAATTTGTCCTCGCATAAGGTGGCTGGTGTGTTTGATCCTATTTTGGCGCGTGGTGCGTTTGTTTGGTTTTTGCTGTGTACTCTGCGGATTTGAATCCTATTGAGCTTATGTGGTCAAAGGTGAAAGCAGTTTTAAGAAAGCTTAAAGCAAGAACTCATGAAGAGCTGCAAAAAGCACTCAAAACAGCGTTAGCCGCAATCACACTTGGAGACATTAGCGGGTGGTTCAAACACAACAGATACATACAGTAAAACATTAGTCAAGTTGCTATAGAAAAAAAGTCGTTGATACTAAAGCTTGTTGTGTTAGTTCAACAAATTTTTGGAAAAACCCTCACTCAACGTAAAAACATGTTCACCAACGGTTATCCAAGGATTTAATTTAGACGATGATGAGACAGTAGCTGTTATAGAGGTTTATGCGTAAATGAAAAAACAATTTACCGAACAAATATTAGCCTTTGGACACGAAAACATTCTATCTACTCACTCGACAACGCTTATGATAACTAAAGACCGAGAACTAACAAAACAAGGTGACTGTGTCATAGCCGTAGGTGCTAATAAAGCAGTTTCAGATCTAAGTCTAGAATTTAAACAAAAACTATGTGAATCTAACAATGTTAAATTAAACATGCTAATCAAAGTTGATGGTCTAATTGAACAAATTACAGCATACGGTTCAACCATGCTTGGTTTAAACAATAACGTAGATATTGTTGTTCGAAAAAGTAATTTCATATCTGATCGTACTTTAGCAATAAAAGCAGACAAAGCAGCTATCAATTTACACAGAGTTTTTGTCAAAAAACTTGAAAATCCAAATCAACGAATCGAAATAACACTAAACTTAACATAATAATCTAACAAATCACCAACAACACTGCAGTTATGTATAATGTTCTCATTAACTTTCAAAGGTCAAAAAAATTATCTTGTAACTTGGAATGTATAACCATTTTTGAGAATGTTTACCTATATAATAGGTGATGCTATTTTTTTTGAATACTATATAGATGTTTTTAGTGATTAATACACGCCAAAGTTTAAGTGTCAAATTTGCTATCTTGAACTTCTTTGAAACTACTTAATTCGTCTAGTAAAACTGTTCAGATGGTATAGACTGTATTACTATTGTCTTGCTCAATAGTCACAGATGTAATTTATCAATAATAAGGTATTCCTTAGATAACACTTTCGAAAAGGCAGTCTAATCATCCGCCGTATGAAACACAGTTTTTCAAATGTTTAACTTTTAGACTTCTTGTGAAACTAAGTGGCTTCATGAGTTCATGTTGTTATACTCGTAGAGAATGTTTTTAGAAGGTTAACTCAATCTGCGAACTGGTATTTATGAAAAAGAATAGGTTCGCAAGAAATCTATACGTCTACAAGTAAACCTGCTAAGAAAGAATTGCCGCGTTTTTGTAGTTAAGTTATTTTTGTTTAATTTTTGGGTACTGTGCGTAGTAGTCTTGAGGTTTTAAAACTACGCT
>JAIRJY010000127.1 GCA_031260365.1 Nitrososphaerota archaeon
ACCGAGAGGCATTGCCATAAAGCCAGACAAGTCAATCCCCATCACCTCACCAATACTAGGATGAGGAGTCATAGCTGGCCACCATAAAATCGCAGTGATTATTGTGATAGCCATCAGCGCCGCAAAAGTATAGGTCATTATTCGAGTTTTTGACATAGCACCAGTAATTTGTGGGGGTGGCGTAACAACCAAATCTTTAGATTTTTTAACAGAGGAATTATTAGTCATATATTAACCTCTTACAATGAAGGACAAATTAACTTCATTAAATATTAAACTCTTTCGGAAAATAAAAAATTAAAATTTTTGATAAAAATATCGTATAAACATTAACCGCTAAAAATAAACTGTTACAATTTTAAAGTCAACACAAAAACGAGTTAACAATAGCGTAACCATTTATCATTTTTAAAATTGAGATAATTATTCATTTTTAGCTAGATTTGTAGTGACCGTCTTCACGAGAATACAAGTGAACAAAAAATGGTAACATGTATTTGTTTACTCGAAAAAACGTTAAGAACAATAAAACTATAGAAAACATTCGTTATCTGTTTATATAGCAAGATGAAATTTTATTATTATAGCAACATGAGAAAAGTTTTACTGTGTGTTGGTTGATTGTGTTGTTATGCCCAAACCAATTACTGTTGATGAAAGAGAGAAAATAATTAAGCATAAGTGGAATAGTGAAAAAGAAGTGGATATTGCACGTTGGCTTTTTGTTAGTGAGAGTTCTGTGACAAAGCTTGGGGTGCTATATCGTAAAACGGGTTCTTGGATGCCAAAATATGAAAACTGTGGTCGAAAACCCGCCCTAAACGACACACAAACAGCCCAAATTAAAACTGAAATAGAGAAAAACCCTGACACCACCATATTGGAACTAATTGAAAAGTACAACTTGCCCATATCAGAATCTGGTCTTAGTCGCGTGTTTAAAAAACTTGGTTTAACTTTTAAAAAAAGACGCTTCATGCAAACGGTCAAAAACGAGACGACGTACTTAAAGAACTCACAGACTGGAGAAAATTGCAAAAAACCTTAGAGATTGAACCGCTTGTTTTCCTTGATGAATGTGGTATTAATTTAGCGTTGACTCGCCTTTATTGTTGGGGTGAACGGCATATTCGTGTTATGAATTATGTTCCTGAGGGTGTAGAAGCGCCTGTATCGTTTAAAGGCGCGTTAAATGGAGATATTTTTGCTTTGTATGTAAAGTATGTTTTAGCTCCTGTGTTAAATACTGGGATGTTGTGTTGCTTGATAGTTTGTCTTCTCATAAGGTTGAAGGGACTTTGGATCCTATTTATGAACGTGATGCATATGTTTGGTTTTTACCTGTGTATTCTCCGGATTTGAATCCTATTGAGCTTATGTGGTCAAAGATGAAGGCGATTTTGAGGCAGTTAAAAGCTAGGTCTTGGAAGGATTTGCAAAAAGCTCTCAAAACGACGTTAGCTGCAATTACACTTAGCGACATTAGCGGATGGTTCAAACACAACGGATACATACAGTAAAACATTAATCAAGTTACTAAAATCACATTTCTGTTTGTTTGACGTTAAGATGCTTTTTCAATGTGTTTCTAGCAATTGACTTCTATTAACATGCGAGAAAACTATCAATGTCTATGTATGTTGCTATAATGTGAACACTCAAAAAATCAGAGAAAAACAAGCTGTTTTTCACATGTTTGGTCTAAAACAATTAAACTAAAGTTTACGTATTTTACAGGAAATTTTATATCGATAAAGTTTGATGTTTATACTTTGTGATTTAATTGGCTCAAAACAGACCACCCTTGTACATGGTAACTTGGAGATGTACCAGGCGATGTGTAGGCAACTGTATCTATTGCAGTTATGTACCCAAATTTGCCAAAGATGATGAAGTAAGTACTGAAACTGGCAAAAAAATTGTCGATGAAATGCACGATTTCGGCGCTAAATGGTTTGGCATCAGTGGAGGAGAACCATTAGTACGTGAAGACATTTTTGAAATTATTGAACATGCAAAAAAAACGTACGGTATGGAAGTAAGTTTAATTACAAGTGGTTTTGCTTTTGATCAAAAGCGTTTAGATCTTCTAACAAAATATGAAGTCCACACTGCCGTAAGTATTGACGGCGACAAAGCAACAAATGATGTTGTTAGAGGTGTAGGAAGTTATGATAAAGCGACATACGCCATGAAAAAACTCGGCGAAAGAGGATTGCTTGACTGTATTGTCACAACCATGAACAAATACAACATTAATGTTCTTGAACACACTTGTCAGTTAGCAGCAGAATATGGCGGCAAAATGGTTGTGTATCACAATCTTGTTCCAGTCGGAAGAGCAAGCGACAACATGCTAGACTTAGCACCCACAGCAGATCAGTACGAAATGGCACTTAACCAACTTTACGATTACGAATTAAAATATAATCACAATAAGAAAAACAATAATTTCCGTGTTAATGTTTATTCACCATTTTACGCACGAATCGTAAAACAGCGAAATCCTGCAAGATTTTGGGATTGGTTCACTAACGAATTTCTAGGCAAATGCACAATTGGCGGTGACTACATTGGCGTAACTGAAAACGGAGATTACAGACCATGCGGTTTCCATGAAGGATACCGACTTGCCAACGTTAAAGATAAAAGTCTAAAAGCTGCTTGGAATGAACTGCAGGCTAATCCACTTCATCTTAAACTTAGGGACAAAAGTCAAATTAAGGGCAAATGTGGCATCTGCGAGTACAGAGAAATCTGTGGAGGATGTAGGACACGGGCTGAATTCTACACTGGAGACTTGTTTGAGTCTGATCCAGCATGTGCATATATACCTCAAGTAATGCGTGAAAACCAAGAAACACCACAAAAGAAACAATAATCCAAACTATTTTCTCAACTCATTTTTTTCAAAAGAAATAATGAGACTTCTTATATTACCTAAAATCACTTCATTTTTATTATTTTAAGAGCATTTTTACCTAAATGATCTTTGTAAATTCATTGTTTACGTTAAAAATGACATGTTGAAAACCAAGTCATGTAAGAAGTCTAAGTAAAGTGTTTTTACAAGTTTATCCTAAAGATGGCATAACGGTCGTTTGAGTAAACTAATGATATAGCATTGTTTCTGACAAATTTAGGATCAAGCTGTAACTTGTCGTAAACAACGAATTCAACATTGTTTTCTTTAATGGAGTCAAAACAATTACGGCTGTCAACAGTAAAACTCTGGGTAGGTTGCGCAGTAAACATTTTTTCTATTTGAGTTAGCGGCATACTTTGTGGATAACTGTCTTCAGAAAAAGCCAAAGTTCTGTAAGAAAATGCTGCGCTGTCAGCAGCATCAATGTGTTCAAATGTATAACTGAAACGAATTGCATCTATTTGCATACTAGGTAAAGCACCAACGTTTCCCCAGTTAGGAAGTTCATCATCATATTTTAGGGCGTAATAAACCTGATTCTGTCCATCATATACTGCTAGGTAGTTATCAGTCAGACTATCTTTGGAGAAATCTGTTACAGCCCATTGTGCTTCATGTATATCTGTTGGGTTACTCCAAGGATTTTCCCAGTTCAAAATACCAGGCAAATATGCTTTATTAAAATTAAAAGACAGATAAAAGAAAAAAGACAGATATAAGGTAACATTACTCACAGGACGGTCTACAGGAGTGATAGCCCAAGCGACTTGAGTAGAATAAGAATCATTTTGAACCAGAAAAGTTTGAGTTACTAAAACATCCTCATTAGTGTAGATAATTGTTATAGTTTTCTCTGCTTGATCTCCAGCCAACATGTAATTCCGGGTCATCTGACTTAAATCCACCTCTTTGTATACACCGTCAACAGCATAGGAAAGAAAATCGCCTGCTGTTGAACAAAAAGTTGCAAGTCGCCAAACATTATTAACAAAAACATAATTTTCACTTGAAATATTACCTTTAGCCTCATACGCACGCAGAAGAGTTAAAGGGGTCTCTATTTCATAAGACAAACCTAAAATCGACTCAGAAAGCACAGTTCGCTCAACTGCAGGATCAGTAGCCACTACCACATCTTTTCCACAAAAAGCACTAAACCAAAAACCCGGCGAAGATGTAGCAACCACAGTTGCAGACCCAGGATAATTAGCCTTAAGCCATTGACCAGCTTCCAACGCCAATGGATCAGCAGCTGAATAAAACACAACCCCTTCACTAAACCGTGCGCTCAACATGTCCCCCCGCATCACAAGCGTAAAACATGAAAGAACAACAAGACTTATGACCACAACTGTAACATAAACCCGTTTTATGATTGCCTTACGTATTTTATAAAAAGCTAAAGCTTTACTGACAACAAAATACATAAACACAGCAGCAAACATAGTCATAAAAGGCATTACATAATAAACAAACCAATGAAAGGGCAAATATAAACCAAAAACAAAAGACTCCGCTAAAAACAAAGGAACACCAAAACTAAGAATCAAAGTAAGATTACTCACATGCTTCTTGTCAACCCACAACCTGTAAACAGCTACAAACAATCCTGCAACTCCCAAAATTAACACAAAACCAAAATTTGACCAAAACGCAGACAGAGATGTAGAGGGAATCTGATAAGCCATAGATTTCTGTGCAAAGAACACATGTTCAATTAAACCACCCAAATAGGGCAACATCGCTCTAACATAATAAAGGAAAAAAGCAAGCCCGCCACCGATAATTATGAAAATCAAAGCTTTGATGTTTTTTCCCTTAGACGTAATTATCAAAAATAGCGTCACGGGTACCAAAATTAAAACAGATACAAACAGGCTAAGCTGATGAGACAATACTAACGCGAAAGCAGATACACCAGCAACTATCATATAACGTTTATGTTCAACTGCTAACGGCAAATATAAAAACAAAAGCAACATAAAGGCTATACCCAAAGCACTTGTGTAACCAGCCCACATATTAACTTCAAATATTGGGAAACATGCAAACAATAAAGATGCTGCAACCACACCTACTTTCTTGTTAAAAAACTTGGTACTAATAAGGTACACACTAAAAACTAGTAGCCAATCAGTTAATACCGCGGACACCTTAACAAGTAAAATTAACTGCTCAATACTTGTGGCACCTACAAAAGTAATTAGAAACGCCAATACAATTTGATACATTGGAGGCGTCCAGCCCAAGTTCGCTAAAGATATTTTACCAGTGTCTAGAAATTCTTGAGCGCGTGCTAAGTGTACTGAATTATCATTACCAAGAATTAGCCCATTTGCAGATATTGTACTATAGAAAACTACAATAGCGATTAAGGACAACCCAGCCAAAAACACAATCTCTAACAGTTTGTTCTTTGAAAGCTTTAGCATCAAACAGACGACACTACTCTTTTTCAGACCTATGACCCTTGTTTTACCTCAAATATGGCAACCTCATCGTTAATAAACACAAGGTTAAACAAAGGATCATTCGCAAATTTAAGTTTCATTTCAGCTTTAGCTTCCTCTTGCTCGTAATAATTGGGTACGACAACATAATTGATATTATGAAGTTTTAGTTCAGCCTGATAATTAAATGGTGTCAAAAGAGGCAAAATATCACGTTTTTCCGGTTCTAAATTAAAAGCAACTTGTTTGTTAAAAAAATCGCTGAAAACTTCATCACGGTATATCTTTTTATCATTAGTAACTGGATAAGTTGTTAACGTCATCTGTATATTTGCCTGTTTTTCACCAGCTAAATTGTAGTCAAGATGAACTTCAGTAGAACCTAATTCGGTATGTGACCTAGAATTAACCATTGGAAGACTACTGCTATTAAAGATTATTTGACCAAACGCATTCACACCTTCGGCTACAAATCCAATAGTATTAGGTCTTTCGAAACCTACTTGTAAAGCATTAACATCTAATGTAGTTTGTAACCAATGCAGAGAAACAATTTCTGACGTAGTTTCAAGTACTGTTGTTACGTTAACAAATTTGGAACCTTGATATACCGTTGTTAACTGAGTACATGTAAAATATTCATTACCTTTAATTATTGAAACTGTGGTGTGCTGAGCATCATTTTCCATGTACATATCTTTAACAGATAACTGGGCTAACGATACTGAACATGGAACACCATTTACAGAATACAAAATTTTTGTAAAATCACTATTGAAATTGAAAAATTGATAAGGCAGATAAGTCCCGTTTAAATTAGTAAGAATCTGAGGATTATGCCTTGCCATGTATCCACCGTCTTCTTGAACTTGAATATACAAAAGTTCGTCAGAAAGTTTGAAAGAACTCCCAAAAACATAGTTAGTATTAAGCAGGTTAGTTGCCATTTGAGCAACGGGAAATTCACGTGAAAGTGAAAGGAACTGAGGCTCAACTGCACTCCATGTAGGTCGCTGGGCAAACCCCGCAAACCACCAACCATAATATGCTGTAGTGACAAATGTTGCATCAGCTGGCGTGTTAAATTTAGCCCAATTCATAGCCTGATAAAGAGGATCAGACATTACTTGATAAAAATTTTGAGGTGCTAAACTTTCACTTGGAGTTATAAAAACAGGTATAAAGAAAAAACAAATTAACAAAAAGCTAATAAGAAATCCCGCGTATAAATTATACTTTGTTAGTTTTCTATTGATGTAATTTGAAAAATTAGCCAAACGTCTACGAGTTATCCTATCTGTTTCGTTAACTGCACCAGGTAATTGTCTTGTTAATGTACGGTATGTATCAATCACACGAGCAAAAAAACCGGAACCATGATCAACAAAGAGACCTATTAGAACTACAAGGGGAGTTATTACAAAATACAAAAACCGGTTGTAATCAGTGTATTGCCCAATAAGATACCCTTGTGTAAACACCATAGGGACAAACATCCATAGCACCAACAAAACAGTTGGAACTGTAAAGTAATGTTTATGATATTTTTTAGATAAAAGAAAATAAAAGCTCGCAACCACGAAAAGTGGTAAAATAATCCCTAAAGGCAATACTCGAGAAGAAAGTATTGCCTGATTAATTTCTACGGTTGACTGATTAGTTAAGTACACAGGAACAATTCGTATTAAATAAGGCAAAACAATTAAGGCACCAAAAACAACAGGTATCAACCAACTTAACGCTTCAAATCGTGTAGTTTCAATTTTTTTGCCAAAAACTAAACAAACTAAAACCGCAAAAAACAGTATACTAACAAACATAAGACTACTCAATGAATGCACCAAGAATATTGAACCAATTAACAGTGATGTTGTAATATAGAAAGGAATTTTTGAGAAACGATTTTTTTGAATATAAAAATAAAAAGTTATAGGAATCAAAAGAAGCGCAACAACATTTGGGTAACCACCCCAAAGCAACATTTCGATATCAAAACGTGAAATAGCCATAAGAAAAGCTACAGCAATTGCAGCAGACTCCGTCCATACAACCCGTGTAATAAGATAGGAAGCCAACACTATTACAGACGAAAATAAAGAAGCCACCAAAGCATGTGCTAAATATTCCGGCATACTTGTCAACAACATTATTTGAGCAACAAAAAGATGGTAACCTGGAAAAGTAATTGACAAACCACCACCCATTTGATAATTGTTATAAAGAAAATCAACAGTACCACCCTGATTTATTATAGAATGAATAACGCTGTTATGCAGCCCTATGTCAGAACCTGGCGGATAAATTTCATATGTCATCATCAGGAAACGATACAGAAAAGCAAAAACAAAAATCACCAATAGCAGCATCAAATGTTTGTTTGTAGCTTTAACCACATGTTGACCCCCGTTAACATTATTTTTCTTTTTAGTTAGATTAAAGGTTTAAATAACAATTTCGAGTATAAAAAGCCAGAGTAAAAAACGGAAAACAGGTGTTTATATGTCCTGGCTTAAATCTATGATGGAAAAAGAACCCCCAGAACCAGATAATCCAATAGGCACAGTAGTAATCGGAAACATTGAACCGGATATGCATGATACAGCAAAAGAAGCAGTCCGTAAATCACTAAAACGTGCAGGATTCAAAACAATTGACGTTGGAAAAAGCGTTGCACCACAAGTTTTTGTTGACAAAGCAAAAGAAAACAATGCAGACCTTATTGCACTCTCAATTAACACTGTACCAGCAAAGAACAACTTGGTAAAACTTGATGAGGCACTCAAAGCAGCAGGTCTAAGAGACAAAGTTGGCATAATCATGGGCGGTGCAGCAGTTAAAAAAGAAGACGCAGATGCATTTGGCGCACTCTTCGGCAAAAACAAAGAAGAAGCCCCAGAGTTAGCCAAGAAAGCAATGAAAAAATAAGCACTGGCTGATGAAACAATATGCAAAGATTCAAGACCCCACAAAAAATCTATGAAATTGGGAAAGTAAAGGTAGGCGGTCAACCAGGTGAGCTACCAACATTTCTTATTGGCTCTATTTTCTGGCTTGGTCAAAAGATGGTTTCCGATGCAAATAAAGGCGTTTTTGACGCTAAAGCTGCGGAAGACATTATTAATAGATGTCAAGTACAAAGTGACATCTCAGGCGTACCTTTCGCCCTTGACATTGTTGGCACAACAGAATTAGCTTTTGAGAAATACTTTGAATTCGTTTCCAAGCACACCGATGCCCCACTTATGCTTGATGCTATGAGTCCAAGAACACGTATGGCAGCAGCAACTATTGCAAAGAAAATGGGTCTACAAGAAAGATG
>JAIRJY010000004.1 GCA_031260365.1 Nitrososphaerota archaeon
CTCGCTATACATTACTTTGTGAAAATTATAGCTTCACCCTTTTAAATCATCCAAGCTGTCAACGTATTCAAAATGTTGGCAGTTTTCTTTTAATGCATCATAATCCAATAAATTTCACCTGAAAAATCAACAACATGTATACATCAACAAACACCCTCAAAAATTAAAAATATGTGTGCCCATGCTAAACTGTGCGAATAGTTATATTGTTGTCTGCGAATTACTCATTGCTCAAGTTGAGAGCAAAAAAGAAAGGTGAATAACAAGTCATGGTTAAAAACACAGTTAAAAAATGTCTGTCTCTTGTAACAATGGCGTTAGTTTTATGCTTACTCGCTCAAATGCCACTTTCTGTTTTGGGAGCCGAAATTCAGGAACCGGTAATAAGAAATGGAGTTAAGTATGCCGATGTTGCATCAGGTAAAGGAAATAGTGGTTCGATTTTAGGCGATGAAATCACTGCAAACGGTGCAATATATGACATCACACTCAACGGTAAAACAGTCGGAAGTTTAGTGTTCAATAAAAATAGCCAGTATATTGAAATAATCCTTACAAGTAATGTTGCAGTTGATGTTCTATGGAATTGTGCATCAAAATACGCAAACTGCACACTTGACGGTATGGGCATATACAAAATACCTCAGTTGCTCCAAGACAATGGTAAAACTCAAAGCTTTAACGCTATGTGGATAACCAATGTACGACAAGGCACACCAGGTAGTTACCAAAACATTGCTGTTCATGACGCAAAACAAATGATGGTAAACACGCAAAACATTGTGATCTTAGATGTTAGAAACCAAAGCGAGTATCAATTAGGACATCTCTACAACGCGGAATTAATACCTTTATTTGCACTTGAAAACAAAACTGCTCTTTTTGCGATAAATCCGCCATCAACAAATGACCCGTTAATGCACGCAGTGTATCAAAATATGCTAAATAGTTTCCACCTGTCAGATCACATCAATGATCCCATTATAGTTTATTGTAAAGCTGGATCTAGAAGTACACTTGCATGTGAACTATTAGCGGAACAAGGTTATACACAAGTTTATAACATGGTAGATGGTATAACGGAATGGATAAAAAACGATTACACAATATATGAGCCGATTCATCATGTAAATGTCGCTGTAGCTAACGGTCAAACGACAACGGACATAGAACATTGGCTGTCATATATCGAAGACTGTATTCCTTGTCAAAACATAGGTGAAAATTATGCAACTGCTCCCTCCATGAGTTATAATGATGTAGTTATTCAACAAAGCGATGACTATCTATTCGCGCACACTACAGTAAACATAGATGGAACTGTTCTAGAGTTTGACACGGAAAGTATCTTGCTATGGCAACAAAAGGAAACGGCATCTAATTTCAATAGGACAACGACTCTAACTTTAAGTACAGCAGAGTCTTTAGAGGGCGAAACTTTACAATTTTATAGACTATACGTTGAAGTTCAACATGATGACTATAGCATCACAATAAGTACTTTTCTTGAAATTTTAGATGAAACAACCTATGCAAAATCAACTACATATATGGAATACATCCCCGTTGGACCTAAACCAGTCACAACAATGGAGATAGTAGAGTTTACTGATGCAGTAACGTTGTCTCAGTTGTTCCAAAGTTTAGCTGAAACAGTTGATAACCTTGGTCACCTCTACGAGATAGCTAAAGAGAATAGCTTAACTGTGTTCGCTGGACGTTATTACACATTAGCTGACGAAGCACGACTATTATCACACACAATAACAACACAACTATCAACTTATGACAAACCCATCTTGTTTAACACCGCAGTTGTTGTAGATATAAGCAAGAGCGACTGGTGTTCAATCATATGTATATCCGCGGGTATCGGAATTTGTGGTGCAGCATACCTCTTTCCGCCACTCTTCACGTTATGTTTCTTCTACGGAGATTACATTATCACGTATGGTTGTGATTTTTGTGGCTTGATAAACGATATTGATCAGTCACAGGGTACTTCTGGAATTGCAATGCCTAAGTGGATCAGTAGTGTTCAAACTGCATCATGGTATGGAAGCCCAGCTGGTGTTTATAGTGCATCAAACATTTGTGGAACAAAAAGCGATGGTAATTCTGCTCAGATATACGCTGGTAGCACAGGTAGTCAAGCGGTAATTGTTGGTGTTATGAGTGGTCCAGCTAAGGGAGATATATGGTTGTACGGTCAAATAGCTCTGGGTACCTACACCAGCTATCAAGTTTGGGTATCAAATGACGGCGTAAATTGGGGAAGCAACCCTATTTATTCAACAAGCCAATCTGGCGTTTCATATACACCATACAACATTTATGGAGGCTATGCCAGCTCTACTTTTAATTACATATCGATTGCTTGCTATAACACTGGCAATACTTGTAATATGTATGTTGACTGTGTTACTACCACAGCCTAAACAATTAATCAAAAAACTAAACCCCTTTTTTTATTTTTTAAACAGGCTGTTAGTTTATTGTTTGGTTAAAATATTGTGTAGCTATATTTTGGTTTTGCGAGTTCTTTACCGATGTAATAGCCTATAATACAGCCGATAACAACGGAGCTACCATAATAGATGTAGTCGAATGCTGCATAAGAGCCA
>JAIRJY010000005.1 GCA_031260365.1 Nitrososphaerota archaeon
ATAGGCGCAATTATTTCCCATTCTTTATCAGTTAAATCACTATCATACCTCAAAACATCAACTCCAACACAACAACAAACTACACAACAGCTTTAAAATTTATTGAGGACAGGTTCTTATTCCAACGCCAAAATCTTTTTTGAAATTTGTTGTGGTTTGTTCACATGATTCAATTTCACACAAAAAGAAACGTTTATGGTTAAAAAACCCAAAGACCACAACAAGTTCTTTTGAAGTAATTGATATTTTAAGACTGCCAAAATTAATGTATACAATGGAAATAATGAGCAATACTGGAAGTGCCATAACAAACCCAGATAACAAAGAAACACTATACCAACCAGCTAATCCAATTATACCAAATACAAGCGTTAAAACGATGAGTAAGGTTTTCATAAAAATACCCCACCCTACTTTTTCGTAATATTCAATTTTATCCACTTTTATCACACTTTAATTAACTGATGCCTCACAAAATTAATGTTTTATCTGTAATGTATGTTATTGTCAATTTTTCGGTTGTAGCTTGGCTTTTTTGATTAAGTAGTATCCTTTGGTGTTTTTCCATTCTATGTTGGCTTTTTCTATGGTAATTTGTTTTTTGTAGATTGGGCAGTCAATAACAAGGGTGTGGTATTCTCCCCATTCTCCTATAGGATTTATTTTTTTCTCGGTTACTTTTTGTTTGATTTCGTTAATAATGATGTTTTGGTCAATTATTTTACCAAGCCACTCTTTGTTTGCGCCAAGCGCAGTATCTACTTCAATTATTAGACATTTAAATCCCAATTGTTGCATTTCATCAAGCCCCGCAATTGGGTCTTTGCCAAAAAGTGGCGCGTATTGTTTAACACCAATTGGATCAAGAATTTCTTTGTAATACTCAAGATGTTCTGGTGTAGTGGTTACCCCTGAAACCAACACGTTTGCCCCAAGTTTTTTGAGTACTTTACTTACATCCTGTGAGTTTTTACCCACAATTATAGCTGGAATGCCTGTTGCTTCAGATATAAGCTCAATCATGCGTTTGTTTTCAAGATGAGCCTTACCGCCTGTTTTTATAAACATTAAATGTTTAACATCTAACCCCTCTTTAAGCACTGAATACAACGCATAAACGGAGTCTTTTCCACCTGAAAGAGAAACAACAACATGATCAGCCAATTAATATACCTCCTAAATTTACGATTGTATTGTTTTTTGAAAAATAAAAACATACACCTCAAACAAACACAAAAATGCTCAAAAGAAAAAAGAAGGGACGAAATAGATGAGTTCACAAGAAAACCTGTTGAATATCACACTTAATCAGAGGACTCAGCTCTCAAAACTACACGTTTATTTCGTTGCCACAAAATTAAGCCTTCAACTAAAAATATTCCTGCAGATCCAGCGGTAATTGGAATTAAATATGAAACAGCTAAACTTGGCGTTAAGCCTTGAGAGAAAAATTGGATCGCCAAAATAGCAATTTCAGCAATTAGAATACCAAAGAAAAAGAAGGCGTAACAAATTAAGCGAGGTACAAGGTTTTTTCCAACCCACACATGCCCACTAATACCTGTTTTCTCTTTTGTAACATATGTGCCATACTCCGTTTTCTCGATTAAACCTAATAGCTCTAACTTCTCTAGTTGTCGATGCGCTGTACTTGGACTGGACAGATTAGCACCACGCATAACTTCACGTGGACCAACAGGTTTACCTACCTTAACTACAAAGGCATAAACACTCAATGTGTTACCTTCTAAGTCTTCCTGATCTACGTTAGTCACTAAATTCATTCTCCAATAGAGTCAATGTTAGCTGCTGTAATCGTCTTTGGTCTGAACGGCTCTCCGAAACTGTATTGATTAAGCTGAGACAGTTGGTCGTCAGTTAGTCCTGTATTGTATATGTAGCTGTTTCCAACCTGTGATAGGCTGAGTGTTTGCGGTTTTGATGTGTCCGTCCTTGTATCAATGAATGTGTTGTTTTCCGAGTCAGAATCAATATCTGCAATTGATTCCACTATAGTCAAAGTTTGAACGATGCCTGCTTGGATAAACTCGATAGGGTTCATGAAACTTTCTTTTACTCCAAAAATAAACATCGGATTCGTACTGCCAGAAATTACAAGCAAACGTGATTCACCTGGTTCTAAGGCACAATCTTCGTTCGCTTTATGCCCGCCTGATAAGTACAGTAAAGTATCGGCAATGAATCCTCCCATTCCTATGTAACTTGATCCACGTTCACGACCAACTTAGTCAATGGTAACTCGCCCAGTTACGTCAACCCATGTACCATTCATGTTTAAGTAGGTATATCTGTTAGTGGCTATGCAATCGTTGACTGCTGTATATTTGTAATATTGCACACCCTCTACCCACTGGTAAAAGTTACTATAGAGTTGTTCCTCAGTTCAAACAGACAAATCGGGTTGTAACACTGGACCGTCATCGTCAAAGTCCGGATAGGGAATTGTATACGTGACGTTATAGTATACATCGTCAACCCAGGCACCTTTTGCTACCCCGCCTTCACCAATCCTTGCATAGTTCAGTGATTCAAATGGAGATTGACTGCCAATGTTTCGTACTTCTTGTGCTACTGTAAAAGTTGTTCTAGACAAGAATGCTCTGTACTCCGAAGGGTTGGTAACGTTTACAACTACATAGTAGTCTATTGTTGGTCCACTTGTTTGAGTTATGGGCGCATCGGGATTTGTTATTGTAAAGTTGGCGTAGACAACTTCAATGTCGAAAGGTGCGGTTGGTCCTTGCACACGTGTAATGTATGGTTTAATACTTAATTCTGCTCTCTGATTAGAGGAGTTGTTGCTGCAACTCCGATGGTAAGTGATAGTATTAAACATATGATGATTTTTGTGTTTTTCATGGTTTTCACTATTTCCATACTAAGTTAAAACAGTTATTAGCTCTGCTTACGGAACGTTTCTGTTCCAAAACGGAACACCCTGATAAAAACAAAAAACTGATGGTTAGTTAGTAAATTGAAGACAGGTCTTTTTTGTAGGGTAAACCTGTTCTAGCACCCATTGACATGATGCTTTTGGAAGCTACAAAATTGCCCAGTTTTCCGCATTCATAGAGATTGTTTTTATTATCTAATAATCCATAAAGAAAACCGGCGTCAAAAGCGTCTCCAGCTCCTGTGGTGTCTATTGCTTTTACTAGAAAAGGTTCTACTGTAACTTGTTCTTGTCCATCGGTTACATAACAGCCTTTGTCGCCAAGTTTTACAACAACTATTTTAACACCCATATCCAAGATGTTGTCTGCACCTTTACGGTAGTCTGCTTCACCTGTTAATTGCTTAAGCTCTAAAGCGTTAGGCATAAACACGTATGAGCTTCTAATAAGCGGCTCTATAGCGGTAAATCCTCTCTGTGCATAAAGTGCGCCTGGATCAAAGCTAAGCTTGATCGAATTTGGTAACATTCCAGCCAACTTTTTTTGCGCACGAAACGGCTTCTCACCAACAAACGATGATATATGTACAAAACTTGTCTGAGCGACATATTCTAGATTAATTTCTCTAGATTCAAGTGTGTCGTTTTCACCGGGGTTAATGTATAATGCTCTTGCGCCTTTCTTGTCTACAAACCCCAAAACCGTGCCACTTCTGCCATTTTTTGAACGAATAAGCCCATTAACATCTACACTTTCACTGATAAAATTGTCAATCTGTAGTTTACCTTCCTGATCATCAGCAACTTTTCCAACAAAACCTACTTTACAGCCAAGACGTGCTAATCCAACAATAGTGTTTGCTGCTGAACCACCACAGGCTTCAGTGTAATTCTCAATGAAACTCTCTTCTTCTGGACCTGCAATACGCTCAACTTTTAACAGTGTATCAACATTTAAGGCACCAAATCCTATAACATCAAATTTACTCATTTATGCCCAACTCACTGAAAGAAACCTTGTATTGACCTAGTTTGCCGCCATAGTTACCTGCCGAAACACATGTAACACCTTCAATATCTAAAACCGCTTCAATGCCCGCTTTGAGGGCTTTTTTAATTACATCCAAATTTATGCCGTCAAAGACTAGTTCAGCTATATAGTTTACACCTTCCGGCACAAGGGACTTTTTGCCTAACCTGTCTTTAAGCGATGGACAGTAAAGATGGTTTGTTGTGGGACCTATTTCTGGAAAACTAGTTTCTGGTTTAGACCCAGCTGAACAAACATCAAACGAGGTAACAACCCCAGAAATAGTGTGCATAGCTGCAAGTGATTTCTTTCCTGCCTCTTTTAGGGCTTGTTTAGTTTTACACATAACCCAAAAATTCCCCCCCATAATACCCCGTGCATAACCAATGCGGCGTTCAATTACAAAGTCTGGAACCATTAAAGGCACAACGATAACTTCTCTACCATAACGTTGCTCCACCCACTCATAACCATCCCCACAATGTCCAACACGCTCCATCATGTCCATTTTACCCTCAGCATTAGATAAAGCGTCAAAAACGGCTGTAAAAGGTTTAACTAATATATCTTGCCTAATTTTATACGAAAGTTCTTTTTCAAACTTTTCAAGACACTTTTCAAACCCCTTTCTCTCACTGAGCTCGCCCCAAAACTGCAAAATAGCTCCAACTCTACCATCAGGGGTTTCTTCCTCAGTGAGATAACGCTCCACACCACCTTCTGTTCTACCAATCACAACCGAAGGTGTCGCTGTTGAATCATTAGCTGCTGCAGTCAAGGTTTCCATATCATCTGCTGTGACAATTACACGGCTAAAAATTCCTGTAAACGCTTCAACAAACGTATCATCAATTGTTACTTTATATGCCAACTTATCCAAGTCTCCCAATAGCTACACCACGAATCTCCTTGCGGAACTCGCTACTTTCCATAACTATTAAGTTCATATTCTCTCTTGTAACTATTTGAACCTTCGGACTCGACTTTGAAGACCCAAACACTTGTTTAAGTAACTCCAAATCTACATACACAGCTTCTAGAGCGTTTTGGCTCCAATGACTCAACACTTGAAGCGTTTTTTCTCGACCAAACCTGTAGAATATGTCGGCAACAATAGCTGTAACCAAATTGTTTTCCGACAATACTGAAACATCAGCATTTTTCACTGCGTAACTATTACCATTAAACGAAACTGCTAGCCCACCATTTTCTTTAACTAATCTCAACGATTCTACGTCAGTAATGCTATCACCAACGTACATAACATCCGTAAATGGGGCTTTCAAATGTTCTACAATATCCAAAACCGATTTAGCTTTCTGTTCTCCACCAACAGTGACAACATCGTTAAAAAAATTGCCTATAACCATCCGTGGAATTTCATCCCAAAAAATTTCGTCAAGCCGCTTAATTGAAGTCTGATCCTTTGAACTAAAATCTGCAAGAGTTTTAGCATTCTCTAGTATGTTGATTAAAGGCATTTGACTGATTTCTTGTGCTATTTCTCGCAAAACAGCCCTCTCTTGAGACGTTATGGCTACTTTATCAAGACTAACTTTAGTGCAGTATGTGTTTTCATATGGAAACCCAACTGCTTTACAGAGAGCTTTAATGTAATACTCATAACTAGTACTTACAATGTAGCGTTCAGCAATTGTCTCAATATATTTAAGCGCGACTTGAGTGCCTGCAATTAATATTATGTTATCTGCAGAAAAATTTTCTATCTGTCGATCAGTTACATCGTAGGCTTTCAAAAATGGTAGAATTAACTGTAATGTACTTCCTGCAGTATAACCAGATTTACAAAAAACATCTACTAAAACATCATCATACTTGCTAACATTATTAAAAAAATTGTTACCATTGGGGACAAACTTGGAGGCTAACTCGTATGCATTATCATTTTTTGAAATTGGACCCTCACAGTCAGAAACAAAAACACCCTTCACGCTTTTGCCCTCAACTTTTCCATGTGTTTTATACTTTTGTCAATATGATGCTGTGTTGCAATGTCTGTTCGGTGCCACAATCCGCCACCCTTGATTGCTCTTGCACCTTCTTGACTGATTCTTCGCGCCTCCTCAATACTATCACCAATAGCTAACACCCCAACAGCCCGTGATTTTAACGCATAATTTCTACAACCATCTCTTAATTCCATTGCACCAGGATAAATACGCATTTTATCATCGTATTTTTTGGTTAATTTATATGCCTCAGTAAAATCAATTGCTGTACCAATGTCGGATTTAATAACTTTGTCTGGATAAACATCACTGTAACCTCCATATTCTGGCGGAACTTTGTATGTCAAAACGGTTGCTGCTTTGTGTAATCCGACACTCAGAAGGTTTCCAGAAATCATTTTGTAGCAGACATCTACAAAATCGTCTTTAATTATGGGAAAAAGATTGATGCTCTCAGGGTCACCTGGACGACTGTTTATCTCTAAAATTTTTATACCCTTCCCAGTGTGCATAAATGCTAAGTATAATGGTACTCCGCGAAGTGCTGTAGAATCATTGATTTGTTTACTCCAACCATTAAACACTTTATTAGCTAATTTAATCTCGTTATCTCGTTCAGCGTTTGTTAAGAAGGGCAATTTATCGTCTAC
>JAIRJY010000128.1 GCA_031260365.1 Nitrososphaerota archaeon
GATCTTGGGAAGCGATTGAACGTGTAAAAGCTCAGGCAATAGCTTTAGGGGCAAACGCTATTATTGGGTTAGATGTAGAAACATCTGGCATAGGACAATCTAGTATTATGTTGTTTTCGGCAACTGGAACCGCTGTCTTAATTGAACCTGAAAGTTAAGAACAACTCTCAAATAGGTTAAACCACTATATTTTTTAGTTTTCTTTACCTCATAGTAGTGTACACAATTAAATTTTTTATCTTTTTTATGTGTTATTGTCCTTTTGATAACTCTGATCTAACTTGCTAATTTTTCAGCCTTTATCCCTAACTATACAAGTTTTTGGTAATATATTTTTTAGTGCTGGCATAACTCGTCTAAATTTAGCTAAAAACTTAAAACAACCATAAAACACGCTTATCAACACAAAATTTTTTTAAGAGCAACATTACCAGTCTGGGTAATATCAATATTTGAATTTTCGTGTTGTTTCGACAGTGTTTGAGGCTATTTTTGTATTTCAACCCACTCCATGAGGTTTCTAATGTCACATATCACCAAAAAATGGAAAAGTTAGGGTTTAAACGTTTTTGTTTGTAGGCAAGACACTTTTGGTTGATATGGGTTTAAGGCATTGCTTACTTTTATGACGAACACGTGAAATTTTTAAAACACTACGTTATATATAACGTGCACCGTAATTTAGTGTACATACACTAAAACAAAGACAAATGCATACATACTAATAAAGCTCAATTATCATAAAAACACTAACAAAACTAACTCTGCTAAAACTTACTCTGTATTCACAACTACTTTAACATGTTTAACACAAAACAAGTCAGTAAATCTGTAAACGCCATCCTTTTCCGCAAAGAGTTCAAACACGACACTATATTCCCCCTCTTCGTTTAAACTTACCGGCACTTGGTAATTCCATGACTGTTTAGTGTCTAAAGTAAACTCGTAAATTTCATATGCTGAAACATTTACCGGAAAACTAAAAGTATCACTAGCTATCTTTACCTGAACTTGATAATTATACAACAAAGGCTTGTTATTTTCAACAACTACCTGCACATGAAAAGTACTACTCTGTTCAACAACAAGAGAATGCGAAAAACCACTATTATTATTACCTGTTTGATTTTGAATATCCAATAGATACATTACATTATACCCCTCAGAACGAGGAGCATACATAACAACACTTACCCCAACTACACTACAAATAACAATAAGTGCCGCTAACATAGCGACTATCTTCTTTGCACTATTTTTATCAAACTCTAATGCAACTATTTGGTTGTCACTGTTTTCCATAAGAGTCACTTATTTACTAAACCTTTAACTATTGTAGTGAAAATTTCTATAGTTGATTTAAACTTTTGTAGTTTAGGCTTACCGTATTTACGAATTTTATACGTACTTTTAACTTCAACTATTTTATAATTCTTCTTTGTAAATTTGATAAGCATCTCAGTTGCAAAAGCCATATCTCCCTCCACAAGTTTCACATTATTAATAGACTCATGCGATATAGCTCTAAATCCTGACTGAGTATCACTAAGATATTGACTGTATAAAAAATCAAAACAAAAAGTAATAATTTTGTTGCCAACAAAATTAAAAAAACCCATTGCCTTATTAGGATCATACATACGTGAAGCAAGAACCATATCCGCATCTTCCTCAACCATTTTGTCAAGCATGCGTTCAATATGTTTCACCTCATAAGTTCCATCGCCATCAACCATGACAATCACATTACCCTTAGCATTATTCATGCCAGTCTTCAACGCACGTCCATACCCACGACGAGGCTCAATAATTAATCTACAAAAACCTGTACTCTTCACAACTTCTTGAGTACCATCAGTAGAATTTCCATCAACAACAATGATTTCTTTTGGATAACTCAAACAATCATGGATGGTCGCCACAGTTTCTAGTATATTCCCTGCCTCATTAAGCGTCGGAATCACTATTGACACTAATTCTACCTTCGCAGTCATCAACATCTTTCCACATTACTAAAGAGTTGTATTATTGACTCTGTCAACTTAAATAAGCTCTTCGTATATTTCAGTTAATCGCCCAACATTTCTGTCCCAGCTAAACCTCTCTTCAACAACCGCCCGCAACTTATCACAACATACAATATTCGTACTGATAAACTCAACAATAGCCTCTGCTAACGCTTCCGGATTATTTGCAGGAACCAACTTACCAAATCCATTTACCAGGATCTCACTTATACCACCAACATCCGTAGCTACAACAGGTAAACCACATGCCATAGCTTCTAAAGCAACCAATGGCAAACCCTCCCCAGTTTTTGAAGGCAAAACAAACAAATCTGCCATGTTATAAAACAAAGGCAAATCATCATCAGCAACAAAACCTGCTAATTTTATGTTTTTCTCAAGCCCCATACTCTCTATCTGCATATGAATACTTGCCATGTCAGGTCCTTTCCCTGCAACTATAAAAACAACATTTGGATTCTTCTTTATAACGATACTTGCCGCATCAATAAACGTGTCAATACCATTTTTATAAACCAAACGTCGAACAGTAAAAACAACCTTTTCATCTCTTAGAACGCCAATTTTCCTACGTGTTTCTTCTTTAACTTTAGGTAAAGGTTTGAAACGATCTAAATCTACACCATTATACAGCACTTCAACACTACTAGGACTTGCACCTAAAC
>JAIRJY010000133.1 GCA_031260365.1 Nitrososphaerota archaeon
AGTTTTTCTCGTATATCATAAACACAGCGTAATGCAACGTTTTTCATTGCTGGACCTGACAAGCCGCCTTTTGCGTTATTTAGAATTGGGCTTGCTGTTTCTACATTAATAGCCATTGCTCTAAGAGTGTTAACAGCAGTTAACGCGTCTGCACCGGCATTAACAGCGGTATTTGCCAGATGCACAATGTCAGTTACATTTGGTGAAAGTTTGACAAAAACAGGCACATTAACTGCTGTTTTTACAGCTTTAACAACTTCTGTTAGAAGAGCTGGATTCTGCCCAATCTCAGCACCCGTTTGTTTAACATGCGGACAAGAGACATTTAATTCTAAAGCATCTGCACCCGCAGCTGCAGCTTTCTTTGCCACAGTTGCGTATTCTTCAGCATTATAACCAAAGATACTTACAATTAACGGTTGAGGAATCAATGTTTTTGCATGTTTAATTTCTTCAGCATACACTTGTATGCCTGGATTTGGTAAACCCATAGCATTAATTAAACCACCATTTACCTGAACCACCGTTGGATTAGCATAACCGCACCTAGGCTGCAAACTTACTGATTTTGTCACGGCAGCTCCTGCACCGCTATCTATTACTCTGCGCATAGACTCAGCTGAATAACCTAAAACGCCTGAAGCTAACATACCTGGGTAATCAAGAGTTAAACCGGCAATCTGCAAACTCAACATGCTATTTCCCAAACAAATTACCTCTCTTTAGTCAATTTTAACTTATATTGCGTTTATTAAAGATAAAGATAATGACGACTTAACTAGGTATAAATGTTATAACATAGACTCTAGATGAAGCTGTTTACATTTCAGCAAAAACTAGAAATTAAATAGTTCAAAGGTTTATAATAAAAGGTAGTAAAACAAATTTGTCAGCAAGTAAAATATAGCTAAAAATTGATATCTTTTATAAACGTGTAAAGGTTCTATTACCGTTTAATTGGTGAATGTATTCACGATATTGTTTAGTGAGGTGTAAAAAATTACTAGTAAAAGAAAAGGATCAGTTCAAATACGTTTTGAAATTTTGGAGTTCCTTTTCTTTAGCGATAAAAACCAATTGCGTACTCATGTTTGGCGTAAAGCAACTGATGTGTCATATGACGATTTCTTAAAACATTTAATCTATCTAAAAGACAAAGGGTTTGTTGAAGAGTCTCAAGGTCATCTCTTGTTAACTGTTGGAGGAAGAAAAGTCTATACAAACCTTCAAGATTCCTTACCCTCACTGCTTTAGGATTCACCAGTGATGCATTTCCCAGATAACTACATAAAAACATAAAAAAAGATGACGAGTATGAACGAAAAAGAAAAACAACAACTGAATTACCCTGTTAGAACAGTTCACGAATTTTTCGCTGAAATCAACAGCGAATGGGGACGATTCAAACGAGGCGCAATACTAAGTATTATTCTTTGCTTGCATTTACTGATTGGTTTTGTTTTTGCTTTTTTGCGCATAAACCGTGTTCACGACTTTGAAGTTAATACACTATTTTTAGTATTACCTATAGCTGGTTTTCTAATTTACACAATTTACTTAATGAGTTCTCAATATAGATTCTTCAGACGATGGGAAAAACGCATGAATCACATTTACACGTATGAAGAAAAATTATTACTCGCAGACGATGACAAAAACATGGAAGATACTGTAATCAAACAACCGTCTGATAACTAACATTTCATATTAACATATTCATAGTAGTGTCGACACATTGACTGATTCTCTTCCAATTTTGCCCTCCAAAATACGTGTGTCTCTAGGTACCGCTATATGTTTAGGTTTACTTGAAGATAAAATGGATGTAACTCCTACAACAGCATATTTGATGATTTACACAAACGGCAAATGCTCAGCTAACTGTGGTTTTTGTTCTCAAGCAAAAAACAGCAAAAGTAGTACCAACATGCTCTCAAGAATCACTTGGCCCAGTTTTCCACTTAACTCAGTAACCACGGCATTATCTGTCGCGTTTAAAAATGGTGAAATTAAACGTGTTTGTATACAAACATTAAACGTTCCAAACGTATTTTTACAACTTGAAGCTTTAGTTAAAGAACTTAAAAAGCAAGACATACAAGTTTCCGTGTCATGCCAACCATCAAACAGCCAAGATATTGAGCTTCTTAAAAACGCTGGAGTTGACCGTATAGGCATTGCTTTAGATGCAGCTACTGAAACAATATTCCGTAAAATGAAAGGCGATGAAACGGGTAGTAACTATAGTTGGGAAAAGGAAATTAGTTTACTTAAAGAGGCTCTATCAATTTTTGGAGCAGGCAATGTTAGCACACATTTAATTGTAGGCTTAGGCGAGACTGAAAAAGAAACCACAGAGATCATCCAATGGTGTACAAACGCTGGTGTTTTACCTGCCCTATTTGCATTCACACCAGTTCGCGGTACTACATTAGAAAAACAACCTCAGCCCAACATTGCATCGTATAGACGATTGCAACTGGCACGATATTTACTCGTTTATAACATAACTAGCTTAAAACTTATGCACTTTAATATGCATGGCAAAATAGT
>JAIRJY010000147.1 GCA_031260365.1 Nitrososphaerota archaeon
GGTATTTGCAAGATGAATCTCAAGTGCAGAGGTGGCTTTGTCGTGAATGCAACTATCGCTTCACAGAGCTGTCTGAAGATAAAAAGTTATTACGAGTTTTGGAGGAATGTTTAAAAGACACATATGTTGATGATGTTGAATGCCAAGAGAGCTATGAATCCATTGGTGGACGAGCACGATACCTTCTGGCAGAAGGCTACAACTTGGTCAACAGTGAACCCCAACAAAACAGTACCTTACGGGAAGGTACACAAAATGATGATCAGGGCAGAATTGTAAGTTTTCTTTGGAGCATGAAACAAAACAATGCAAAAAACGGTACCATAATCACTTACAGCAGCATACTACAAAAACTGTCACGATATACCGACATGACACCTGACAACGTAAAAGATTATCTTGCTAAAACAACTCACTGGTCAGAGTCAACAAAAAGTTTAGTCACAGCAACATATACTTCTTACTTAACATACCACGGTTTAACTTGGAATCCGCCAAAATACAGAGCTCCAGACAGACTGCATTACATACCAACCGAAGCAGACATAGACGCGTTAATCGCTGGAAGCGGAAAAATTCTTTCAACGTTTCTTCAATTCCTAAAAGAAACCGGTGCACGAAGCGGAGAAGCTGTTTTAACACTGTGGAAAGACATAAACTTTGAACGCAAAACCGTACACATAAACAACCCCGAAAAAGGAAGTCGTGCACGCATACTGCCAATAAGCCTAAAGCTAAGCGATATGTTAAACCGGTTGCCTAAAAAATCTGAAAAAGTCTTTGCCTCCCTACATAGTGTAAAAGCAAACTTTGGAAAAACACGAAAAACTTTAATATACAAATTGCAAAACCAACGATTAAAAGACATACACCTACACACTTTCAGGCACTGGAAAGCCACAATGGAGTATCACAAAACCAAAGACATCCTACACGTACAAAGAATCCTTGGACACCGGAACATAAACTGCACCTTAATATACATAACACTTGAAGCAGCACTATACCAAAACACAACAGAAGACTACACAATAAAAATCGCTAAAACAATAGACGAAGCATGCAGACTTTTAGAAGTAGGCTTTGAGTATGTTACAGAAATGGAGGGTACGAAGCTATTTCGCAAACGCAAATAACACTCAGTATTGCTATTGTTGCTCCTGCTTTAAAAAGTAGTTTTATATCGTCAGAAGTAGCTTTATTTAGTTGTTCTCTGCTACAAAAAATGTGAAATGTTATGATTGAAGGAGCAGAAATAAAAATTAGACGAGAGATATCTGCAGAGGTTACCGTTTTAGAAGAAAGTTATAAGCAAATTAAAAGCCTTCTTTTAGTAGGTGAGTATGATGCGACAGCAGTTGTTTCTGCAATTAAAGCGTTTAAGGACAGTTTAAGTCGTGCTAGTGCTTACGTATTAACATTGTTTACTTTAAAAGGTAAGCAAGTCAATATTTCCTGGGAGCACCTATTTACTCATCTTGATTATGCGTTAACAGTTTCTGTTTCTCCCCCGCTAAAACATCGAGATACAGTACGAACAGTCTTGTCATTGTCTGAAGCAGAATTTAATCAAGTTTTAACATACTTTGCAACGCTAAAAGCATCCATAAAATAGTTTTAACTGCAATTATGTTTGTTACTATTCAAAACTGGCTCAAACACAACAAATGTATTCAGTAAAACTTTTAATTTTTCTGTGTTGATGTAGCTTTGTAGTTTTGTCTTTATGTTACTTTTCCAAAGCATATAAGAACTTCTTTTGATGTTGGTGTTTAAAGGTTGCAGGTTATATGGATGGTAAAGCTTTACAGATGGGCAAGTCTTCGACAACAGGTAGCTTTTTTCTTCTAATTGGTGTTGTATGTTCTTCGGTAATACTTGCTGTAGGTACTCTAATTCTAGGTAATGTATTAACTGCTGATGAGCTTGGTCTGTATAGTCTAGTTGTTCTTCCTTCTTTGATTATTGCTTATTTTAGAGATATGGGCGTAAATTCTGCTATGACTCAGCGAATCGCTGCTCTAAGGGTGGATAATAAAAATAGTGAGATACATGATGTAATTTTTTCTGGCGTACTTTTTCAATTAATTAGTGGTGCTATTCTGTCTATTCTTTGTTTTGCCATAGCTAATAATTTAGCAATGATGCTCAATAATCCAGAGTTGACAGGGTTAATTGCTTTGATGTCAGTGTCAATTTTTTCTAGTTCTGTTGTTTCTGCTTCTACAGCAATATTTGTAGGATTTGAAAAAATGAAACTTAATAGTTTCATGCAAATACTACAAGCGATAATTAAAACTTTACTAGGTCCATTGCTGGTCATTTTAGGCTATAGCGTTTTAGGTGCTGTTTGGGGTTCTATTGTCTCAGTTGCTATAAGCGGTTTAGCAGGTATATTGCTTGTCTATTTTGTGCTGTTTAGACCGTTACGTAACGAAAAAAGTGGTAAATTCAACATAAAGCAAAATCTGTTTCCATTACTTAAGTATGGTATTCCTTTAACTTTTTCAGGTATAGCTACAGGTGTTTTACCCTATGTTTTCACTGCTTTTATGACACCATATGCAGGTGTCGGTATATTGGGTAATTATACAGCTGCAAACTATTGTGCAGTTTTTGTTACATTCATTAGTTTTCCAGTATCAACAGTGTTGTTTCCTGCATTTTCAAAATTAAATCCTAAAAAAGAACCAGAGCAAATAAAAACAGTTTTTTCCTCCTCAATAAAATATACAGCATTTCTTCTCATACCCACAACAATGTTAGTAATGACATTATCTACACCTCTTCTTGGTACACTTTTCCCACAAGATGGTCTATTATCTTCGTTATTTACTACAGGTGCTGAACTAAAACATCCGCATGCACCGACATTTCTAGTGTTATCTTCAATTGTAAACTTGTTCGTACTTTTTGGTAGTCTTAGTTTATCTGCTTTTCAAACAGGTATTGGTAAAACAAAACAGGTAATGAAACAAAGTCTGCTTTCACTTGCTATAAGCGTACCTTTCGCGTATGCTATAATTAGTTACCTTGGAACATTTGGTGGAGGAATAAACGAAGTATATGCGGTAATAGGCGGTATAGTCGCAGTTATGGTTTCAACGATTCCTGGAATGATATGGGGTCTAGTTTGGGCATGGAAAAATTATCATGTTAAAGCTGACTTTAAAAATTCTGGCAAAATTTTCACGTCATCAGTTATAGCCTCAATTGCAACATACGTTATTTCGTCCGTTTTAAATGCGCCGCACGTGATAATATTAATTGCTGGCACCATAACTTTCGTGTTCGTTTATCTAATTAGTGTATCTTTAATAGGTGCTGTAAATTATGTCGATATAGATAATCTGAAAATAATGACTTCCGAACTGGGACCAATTTCTAAAATCATAGCAATCCCCTTAAAGTTTATGCAAAAAATTTGCAAAAACCACTAAAGAGGGGTTCAGGTGATGGTTGCAGTTCTGTTGATTGGTGAGACTTTTAACACGGTTGACTGTGGTCGGGTTTATTAAGTTACATATCGTCGCGAGACAAGTTTTATTACATGATGGATGGTTATTAAGTCTGTTAATTTTGCTGTAGGCAGTGTGCTTCATGTTTTTTGGTGGGCTCGTTACCATGTTACACAAAATATGTGGAGGTTGTAAATGGTGTTTCGCACTCAAGATCTATATCATCCTAATGTCTACGGGGCCAGAATCGTCATCGCCCACCAAAATATGAAACCCCATTTAGAACCATTAAACCTTTAGGTGCACATTTTAGTTTCTAGGGTTTACATGTTCTAGAGTTAAATTTGTTTGTTGGCTATTTTTTAGGTTTCTTGTAACTTGGGTTAAAAGCATATATTTGTACTTCACTAGGTATAGAATTTGTTTTTGTTTTATAACAACTTCTGGTGAAATAGACTGGTGTCATGAGTTTGTTGTTGTACTTGTGAGAATGTTTTCATTTACGGGTTAACTACATCTGTGGTGTTGGTGTTTTTGAAAAAGGTATCGTTTGTAAGAGGTCTAATGTACTATGTAGTTAGTTCTGAAAATTGTTATGTATGTATTAATATGAAAAGTTGTTGTTAGTAAATTAGTAGACCCTTTAGATAAGTGTGTTGTTTTTAGGTTATCGCAGGTAAAATGGGACAAAAGTTTAATAGTTTAGGTTTTACTCAACAGGTTTTATGAGCCAAACAAAGCAAGTTGAGGAAAAATGGTTAGCTCTGTGGGAAGCTGCTCACATATTTGAAGCTGACCCTGATCCAGCTAGACAAAAAATTATGGTGACTTTTCCGTTTCCGTATATGAATGGACCGCTTCATGTAGGTCACGCTTTTTCAGCATCTAGAGTTGATGTGTATGCTCGTTTTAAGCGTATGCAGGGTTATAATGTGCTTTGGCCTTGGTCGTGGCATTGGACCGGGCAGCCTTTACTTGGTGCTAGTCAGAGAATCGCTAGGGGTGATCAGGCGTATATACGTGTTCTTAGAGAAGTTGATGGTGTTCCTGAGGAGCAGCTGCAAAAGTTTGTTGATCCTCAATATATGGCTCAGTATTATACTAATGAGGGTAAAATTGTTGCTAAACGTATAGGTTTTTCAGTGGATTGGCGTAGGGAGTTTACAACTGTTTGGTCTACTTTTCAAAAGTTTATTGAGTGGCAATATGAAAAATTAAAAGATGAGGGATATGTTACGCGTGGTACTCATCCGGTTGTTTGGTGTCCAAAAGATAAAAGTCCTACGGGAGACCATGATCGTCAAAGTGGGGAAGGCGTGACACCTGAACAGTACACGTTAATCAAATACAAGCTTGACGAGAACACTGTTTTGCCAGCGGCGACTTTTCGTCCTGAAACCATTTATGGTATAACAAATCTGTGGATTAATCCAGACGCTACATATGTTGAAGCTACTGTTGGTAACGGTGAGAGCTGGGTAATTAGTCAGGAAGCTGCTGAAAAATTAAAGGAGCAAGAAAAAACTGTTATAGTTAATCGTGTTTTTAAAGGTAGAGAGCTTATTGGTAAAACTTTTGAAAATCCTATATCACATGAAAAGCTTCCAATTCTACCCGGATGGTTTGTTGATACCAAAGTTGCAACCGGTATAGTTTATAGTGTTCCTGCACATGCACCCTTTGATTGGCTCGCGCTAAAAGATCTTCAACAGAATCCACAGGTTATGGCGGATTTTGGTGTGGATCCACAAATGGTTTTGCAAATTAAGCCTGTTTCAATAATTAAAGTTGACGGGTTTGGCAGATATCCCGCAGGGGAAATTGTTGAACAAATGGGTATTAAGGATCAGCATGATCCAAAGGCTGATGTGGCTACTAAAGAGTTGTATAAAAAAGAGTTTCACAATGGTAAACTTGATAGTAACTGTGGAGTTTATGCAGGTAAATCTATTCGTGAAGTTAAAGACCAGATAACTGCAGATTTTAACAAACTTGGCATAACAGATGTCATGTATGATTTGTCACAACAAGTAGTGTGTCGTTGCATGACGCAATGCATTGTAAAAATTTTGTCAGATCAATGGTTTTTAAACTATTCAAATGCTAATTGGAAAGAGAAAGCTAAAGAAGTTTTAGCACAAATGAAAATTTATCCAGAAACGGCTCGTACCAGCTTTTATGCTACAATTGACTGGTTAAAAGAGTGGGCATGTGCAAGAACAACAGGGTTCGGAACACCTCTGCCTTGGGGTAACGGTTGGATAATTGAAACCTTAAGTGACTCCACTTTGTACATGGCGTTTTACACTATTAATAAGCATATCAATCAAAATAACATATCTCCAGACGCACTAACGCCAAAAGTTTTTGACTACATATACCATGGCATTGGTGATCAGTCTAAAATTAGTGAAACAACAGGTATAACTACGGAACTGTTAGAGGCAATGCGCGAAGAATTTCTTTACTGGTACCCATTTGACTTGCGAAACTCTGCTAAAGAATTAGTGCCTAATCATCTCTCTTTTTGCATTTTTCATCACGCAGCTCTCTTTCCACCGGAACACTGGCCAAAAAGTATAGGTGTAAATGGCATGTTAATGGTTGAAGGTCAAGGGATGCATAAGAGTAAAGGTAACTTTATCACTTTAAAGAGTGCCATTGACAAGTACGGTGCTGATGCTACCCGCTGTGGTTTAATGATAGGCGCGGAAGGCATGGATGACCCGGATTGGCGTGCGGATAATGTGTATGATCTTAAAAACAAGTTTGACGCACTCAAAAATTTTGTAAGCAACATAATCAGCATAACAGATAGCAATCAGTCGGATAATACAGTGTTAGAGCGTTGGTTACAGAGTAAATTGCAGTACCGTATACAGGAAGTTACGGAGAGTCTGGATGGACTTAAAACCCGTACTGCACTTCAAATAGCACTATTTGAGGTTTGGAATGACATACGCTGGTATATACAAAGAAAAGGCAACCTTAATACAACTACAGCTGTTGATGTTGTACTTGTTGATGCCGTCAAAACATGGTTGAAACTGCTTGCACCATTTGCACCTTACATGTGCGAAGAATTATGGAGTCAAACAGGCGAGACAGAATTTATAAGTACATCAAAGTGGCCAAAGTTTGACGAAAACAAACTAGATTCTGCTGCTGAAGAACAAGAAAACATTGTTACCGACATGTTAACGGATACACAAAATATTCTTAAAGCCACCAAAATTGTGCCTAAACAGCTCGTGTTCTACACTGCAGCATCATGGAAATGGCAAATATATCTAAAAATTCTAGAGAAAACAAACACAGGTGAAGCTAAAATTTCTGAAATTATGAAAGAATTTTCAAACAATTCAGAACTAAAACCCTACATGAAAGACATAGCAACAATTGTGCCTAAAATAATCAAAGCATCAACAAAATTATCTTCAAACCGCAAAATAAACATGCTTAAAACTCAAAAAATAGACGAAAAAGAACTCATACAAAACGCGTTAAATTTCCTAAAAGATCGCTTCAACACAAAAGTAACTGTT
>JAIRJY010000195.1 GCA_031260365.1 Nitrososphaerota archaeon
ATATGGTAGACTATACTGCGTTAGCGGTTGAGTTTTTAGGTAAAACGCAGTTAATTATGAAAGACAAGTTGAACAAGTTTATTGATGAAGCTGTACAGGGTGAAGGGTTTGTTCTTCAATATATTTCTCTTCATAACGGTTGTGTGTTTCCAGGTGAGATTGGTCACGCAATGAGTGTTAGCACTGCTAGGATTGCTACAGTGTTGAATAGTTTGGAGAAGAAGGGGTTGATTACTCGCCAAATTGATGCGAGTGATCGTAGGAAAATTTTGGTTAAAATCACTCCTGAGGGCAAACTTTTAGCGGCGAAAAATTGTCGTAATGCTGTTGATGTGCTTGAAAAAAGGTTTGTTTTGTTAGGCGAACGTGATGCAAAAGAGTATGTTCGTATTGTTGGGCGATTGGTGGAGATTATTCTTAATGTCCCGCAAGATGTAGCTGTTGATAATGCAGTGTGAACATGTTTATATATTGGATATCTAACAAAGTTACTAAATAATATTGTTATTTACGTGGAGAGTTATTAGTGCTTAAAATCTTAAAGTACCTAAAAGCAACCGAATGGGCTTTGATAGGTATTAGCTTAATATTTATTGTAACACAAGTCTGGCTTGATCTCAAACTACCTGACTATATGGCAGAAATAACCACCCTTGTTCAAACCCCTGGAAGCGCAATTAGTGAAATTTGGCTTACCGGTAGCTATATGATTGTATGTGCCCTGGGAAGCCTTGCAGCTGCAATAATTGTTGGATATTTTGCGTCACGTATTGGAGCATCATTTTCACAACGTATACGTAGCTTGTTATTCAACAAGGTTGAATCATTCTCTATGGAAGAGATTAACCGTTTTTCAACATCAAGTCTAATCACACGATCTACAAACGATATTACACAAGTTCAAATGCTCATTGTAATTGCTCTACAACTAGTCATAAAAGCTCCAATTATGGCTGTGTGGGCTGTAACTAAAATTGTTGGGAAAGGTTTTGAGTGGTCGATAGCTACTGTTGTAGCTGTTCTAGTTGTGTTATTGCTAGTTGCTGTTCTTATGGTATTTGTTATACCAAAGTTTAAAAAAATGCAGATACTTACTGATGATGTGACGCGTGTTACGCGAGAAAATCTTACAGGGTTACGTGTTGTTCGCGCATATAATGCTGAGGATTATCAGGAAACAAAGTTTGAAGCAGCAAACGAGGCACTAACGGATACTCAAATGTTTACAAACCGTGCTATGGCAATGTTGATGCCTGTTCTCATGGCAATGCTAAATGGGCTTTCTCTTGCGATATATTGGATAGGTGCCTATTTGATTGATGCAGCACAGATGGTCGATAAATTACCTGTGTTTACTAACATGGTTGTCTTTTCAAATTATGCTATGCAAGTAATCATGGCCTTTATGTTATTGGTGATAATCTTTATAATGTTACCACGTGCCAGCGTTTCTGCACAACGTATTAATGAAGTACTTGATACTAAACCCAGTATTGTTGACGGAAAAGAAACCGCCGGAAAACCTGGTCTTAAAGGTGTGGTTACTTTTAGCAATGTCAGCTTCAAATATCCTGATGCTGCCGGGTATGTTCTTGAAAATGTAAGTTTTACAGCTAAACAGGGTGAAACAGTTGCATTTATCGGTTCTACTGGAAGCGGTAAATCAACATTAGTAAATCTTATTCCACGTTTCTTTGATGTAACAGATGGTGAAGTATTAGTTGACGGCGTAAATGTAAAAGATTACCAATTGGAGACCCTTTATAACAAAATCGGGTATGTGCCACAGAAGGCTGTGTTGTTTAAAGGCACAGTAGAATCAAATGTCGCCTTTGGAGATAACGGCGGTGGCAAATTTAGTATAGATGAAGTCAAGACTGCTATTCATATTGCACAGGGTACAGATTTTGTTGAAAAAATGGAAAACAGTTATGAAGCGTCTATTTCACAAGGTGGTACAAATGTGTCTGGTGGTCAGAAACAGCGTCTTGCTATTGCTCGTGCTATATGTCGTAAACCTGAAATTTACATCTTTGATGACTCATTTTCAGCGTTGGACTATAAAACGGATCATGTTTTACGTCGTGAATTGAAACAAGAACTTACCGGAGTAACTAACATAATTGTTGCACAAAGAATTGGAACGATTATGGATGCCGATCAAATAATAGTACTTGATGACGGTAAAATCGTTGGGAAAGGTACCCATAAAGAATTGCTTCGTGAATGTGCGGTGTATAAAGAAATTGCAATGTCTCAATTAAGTGAGGAGGAATTGAACAATGAGTGAAGATAATAATACTAGTAACAATAATAACAATCGGAGACAAAATGGTGGCATCGTAGGTGGCTTTGGTGGACGCTCTGATATGGGTTCTACTGATAAGGCTAAAAATTCTAAAAAAACTTGGGGGCAACTTCTAAGTTACTGTAAAAACTATTTAATCACCATTGTAACTGCGCTTGTTCTTGCAGCTTTAAGTGCGGTGTTTGTAATTGTTGGTCCTGATCAAATAAAGGATATGGTAAATGAGATTGGCAAAGGTCTTCCTGCAGTGATAGATGGTGTTCCTATATTTGGCGCAATTGACATGACTGTCATCTACAGTCTTGGTGTGTTACTTGTTTTTCTGTATGCCTGTTCGGCGGTTTTTAGTTTTATAGAAAACTATATCATGGCAACTGTAACTGCGAAGATATCTAAAAATATGCGAACAGATATTTCAAAAAAAATTAACAAGTTACCTTTCAAATATTTTGATAAAACAAGTTATGGTGATGTTCTTAGCCGTGTAACTAACGATGTTGATACAATAGGACAGACGCTTAATCAGAGTCTTGATAATTTAGTGAGGGCTATTGCTCTATTTGTTGGGTCTATGATAATGATGTTTTTCACAAACTGGATTATGGCATTAACTGCAATAGGTGCTTCTGCTATTGGGCTTGTACTTATGACACTTATAATGTCTAAGTCTCAGAAACACTTTGTTGCACAACAGCAAGGGCTTGGAACCGTTAATAGTCATATTGAAGAAATTTATTCAGGACATAATGTTGTCAAAGTTTACAATGGCGGTAAGAATGCCAAAAAGACCTTTGAACAAATAAATAGCTCACTATATACAAGCGGATGGAAATCTCAATTCATGTCCGGATTAATGATGCCACTTATGAATTTCATCGGAAACTTTGGATACGTAGCTGTATGTGTAGTCGGCGCAGCACTAGTTATGAATGGCACAATCAAGTTCGGTGTCATTGTAGCATTTATGATATACGTCCGCTTATTCACACAACCATTAACACAAGTAGCTCAATCAATGCAACAACTACAGCGTACTGCAGCCGCAAGTGAGCGTGTCTTTGAATTTCTGGCAGAAGAAGAATTAACTAATGAAAGCCAAAAACTCAAAAAAATCGAACACATAACAGGCACGGTTGAATTCCAAAATGTCCAGTTCGGATACGAAAAAGGAAAAACTGTCATAAACAATTTTTCCGCAAAAATAAAAGCCGGACAAAAAATTGCTATCGTCGGACCAACAGGCGCAGGAAAAACAACATTGGTCAATTTACTAATGCGTTTTTACGAAGTTGATAGCGGTGAAATCCGTATAGACAACATACCTACTAATCAGGTTACAAGAGAAAATGTACATGAACAATTTTGTATGGTACTACAAGATACTTGGATATTCGAAGGAACAATAAAAGAAAACATTATCTACAGCAAACAAGGGGTTACTGACGAACAAGTCACCAATGTCTGTAAAGCAGTTGGTATTCACCAGTTTATACGAACTTTACCCAATGGTTATGATACAGTATTAAACGACAAAGCAAATCTGTCAGCAGGACAAAAACAACTCATTACTATCGCTCGCGCAATGATCCAAAATGCACCATTACTGATATTAGATGAAGCAACTAGCTCAGTAGACACTCGCACTGAAAGAATTGTACAAGAAGCAATGGACAAACTGATACATGGTAGAACATCTTTTGTTATCGCACACAGACTTTCCACTATACGCAATGCTGATCTGATATTTGTCATGAAAGATGGAGATATCATCGAAAGCGGAAACCACACAGAACTACTCAGAAAAAATGGATTTTACGCAGACCTCTACAACAGCCAATTTGAACAGTCTAACCAATAGGTAGAAAAAACATAATTGACAAGTAGAAAACGCTATTTAGAAAAAATTGTAGCGCAACCTGTCTCTAACTGGTCTGATAGACCTCTTGCGGGTTGTGCGTCTTTGCGTTTTTCGCTTGTCTCTACAGCGTTCCAAAGTGTTTGTCTATCGTGGATTCTTCGGTGCGTTGTCGGGCAATAATATTTTGCTGTGTACAATGCCTTCTTTTTCTATAATCATGCGTAATTTTGCCGCTTTTGTTTTGCAGTTTTTTGTCGGACTGGTAGGACGCGTGAGCTACAGAGTGCAACTTTTCCCCTAAACGATAAGCCGTCGCACTAGTCGCGGAACGACCCACACTGCGATCGATAATTTTTTATGTCCATATAAAAAATCGCCACCACAAACACCACCGTTTTAACACATTCAAGGACAGTGTATGTCGTAACGTTTGTCCAAAATGCGGAATGCTACGCAGCAACATATAGATACGCCTTCTTGATTTTTGAACACTTTTCACACAAACGCCTAAAACCGTTCGATTATGGCGTTTAAATGCCCCAACAAGAGCGGTTAAAGTTGTGATATTATGGACAAACCCAAATTTTGTTCGATTTTTGATTTTTGAGTACAAACATGTTACTTCTGCTAAAATGTGTATGTCTGTAACATTTTTATCTCATAACCGCAAATTCTTTAAACTGGGGAGCAAAAACTATTTTATGCCCGAACCCCTAAAAATATCTTAGGGGTAATTGTTGGTTCCAACAGATATCATTATGTGGACACTAGGAGCTATCGCCGGTGTATTGGGTGCTATTTATGTTGCACTTCAAATTTTTGTTTTTCTTATTGAAAAGGGGAACGTTCTCAAGGGTTGTATAACAGATGAAACAAAACGTAACTTAAAAAAATATGGCATAATACTGCTTATTGTTACTATTAGTATATTTTCAATAATAGGTGTTTATGTCCTAATGACTAGACCTTCTGTACACATTTACAGCCCAGATAATGGTGCAGTAGTGAGTATGGAAGAGCAGATTACTGGTGTAGCTAAAAATATTCCTAAAGGCAGTACGGTTTGGGTTGTAATTCGCGTGGAAAAAAGGTACTTTCCTCAGCGTGATTTTAAAATTGATAAAGATGGTTATTGGACATGTGACGCTCGATTTGGTGGTGTGAATGATGATGACAGAAAAGATTTTGATGTTATCGCGTTAGTTGCTGATGAAAACGCGAACAGCGTATTCGTGGAAAAATCGGGATTTACAGTTTTACCCGTAGGAGCAAAAGAATATGAAAGAATTACAGTTACTCGTGAGACTAAAACAGCGTTTTCCACATCAACCCCAACACAGCAACCTATACCAACACTAACCCCGGTCGTACCCTTTATAACAATCACATTTCCCGTCAATAATGCTGCTGATGTTGATATGTGGGAATGGGTTAACGGTACTTCGCAAAACATTCCCAACGGAC
>JAIRJY010000045.1 GCA_031260365.1 Nitrososphaerota archaeon
ACAGAGCAAAATCTAGTTTTCAACATAACATTAGACCAAAAAATACATAAAAACCTGATGTCAAACACATTGAAACTATCTACAAATTAGCAACATTGAAACAAAATTAGACTTCTTACGAATAACACAAGAAATAAAAAAATGATAAAGTTAACACATTCAATCATTCCACTCACGAGACTCTGTTATTGATGGCAAGCTCTTAAATGTGGTTTGGATCAAATGATGGCTCAACGAGTATTTGATTAAAAAGTTTCTCAACGATTTCTTCTTGTTCTTTAGAACCATGAACTACGAGATAAACTGCTCCTTCGGCACCACAGATACCACCAGAGGCAATTAAGTCTGCTGTTGCACCAGTTAGTTGCGTGATTGCGTCAAGTTCTGTGAAGACTTGTCCAGGTATTGGTAGTAAACGGTATCCAGTATTCCCAGGCGCGTTGGTTTTTTCTGCTAAAGCGTATAGATTGTCGTTAACGCGTTTTTCAAGCCCTACAGCCACTATTAGTTTCACTCTTCTTCCAACAACTGCTGGTAGAATGATACCGATTGTTCCTGCTTTTGGGTGTCCAATTAGAACAGCTGCTTGGTTATGTTCCAAATTTATGGCGTTTGCGCCTTTAATAATGAGGTCGCCTTCTTCTAATGTATCTACGATGTCGTTTATGGTTTTTCCTTTTTGCCATTCACCTTTAGTGATTATTATGTCTCCAGGAAATTGGCTTTCATCGATTAATCGTCCTTCGCTGGAAAGTTGCATATTATATGGTAGAGTTAGTCCTCTGAAGAACCGTTTTCTTGAAAAACCGTCGATGTTTAAGTGTTTAAGCAGTTCTTCAGCTATGTATCCGTTTGTTGTTCCAGCAATAATAACTAGTGTATTACTTTTTGCTGCATTTACTACTGCTGTGTTAGAGGCAAGAGCTTTACCAATTAACCGTTTTCCAGCTTGTGAAGTAATTAGAAAATGTTTCATTTCATATCTGTACAAACAAGTTTTTAGCGATATATGTATACTTTTTGAAACAGAAAAATTATTTACGTTTTTATGATGGACATTTTCTTGCCCAAGTAGTATCGTCTTTGTTTTTTAGATCATTTAATTGGAGACCGTACAGCATTAGTTAATTAATGCAACTTTTTCATATCGCTTTTTAGCGGTGTTTTTCGACACGGAAATAAAGTTACTATATTTTGGTATTGTTCTCAATCCGGCGTAATTATGCAAAAATATTGCTTGTACTAGTGTCATAGTTTGCTGTTACATATGCACCAAATTTGTCATACTTAAATACTTAAAACCTGTAAATACCATGTTTTTAATAAAGTTTTGTGTTTGACACCTCTAAAGTTAATTCAGAGTTAACATGACACAAAAACGCCAACACATTTTTCAAAACGTCCTCTCTTTTACACCATAATCCAATGAAAAGACGCATCAAAATAAGCAGTATATTTCCATACTTCACCACAAACATGATCCCACAAAAACAGAGAAAACAAAACTCACTATACGAGTTTTACAAAAATGCTAATTTCAACCTTTTATAGTACCCTAATCCAATTAAAAGAATACCAAAAACAACCGTGGATGCTATAAACAAAATTCTTGTTATCTCTGTTAACATAACAACTGAAACAAACGCAAGCACAAAAAAGAGTACTGCAACAATATACAATGCAACATCCGAACGCATTTCAACTATTACCTAAAGCAGCTACTTCACAATTCAACTTAAATAACTTTCGAAGAAAAAACCAGAATAACAAAAACACCACTCAGCACTCAAAAACAACAAATATAAAACACAACAACTATCAATTAACTCAAAACAACAATTCCAAACACAATATTAGTTTTAACTGTGTCTAAATATCACTAAAATATTTGCAATCTTAACAAATATTCAACACCATCTAGTTCACACACATCAAATCACATATTCATTAATAGTTTGCGTGTATAGAACAAAACAAATAGAAATGAAACAGGGGAAATAAACCAATTTTGAATATTAGACTTCTTGAAAAACTTGTGGTTTGTGCCACTTTTTTTAGGATGTACTATACACTTACATATGGAGTGTAAAAGATGTTTGCTTTATGACCCTATTGTAGCCTTTAAAAGATTACATAGTTTTGCAAGCTATCTAATCTATGCTATAAGAGACACTGCCAATGCAATGCCATGTTATACACTTTAACAACATACGAAAATAAAAAAATAAATAAAGATTCTAGTCTCTTTCAACAGTTAGGCAGTTCAACTTAATATCTTGCTCTGCTACCGCCGTATCCGCCGCCACCGCGTCGGTCGCCTCTATCTCTGCTACCGCCGTATCCGCCGCCACCGCGTCCTCTGAATGGTCTGCGTTGCTGTTCATATGTTTGACTTGAAACGTTGTTTTCTGTGTTAGCTTCAACAGATAATGGCTCTGCTGCTAATTCAAGTTTACCATATTTACCAGTGTTCAAACGTATATTACCTTTAAAGAGGGTAACATAACCATTTTCAATGCGTACGCTGTCGCCTTCATTTATTTTTTCAATGTTGTCATCCCACAGTGTCAGATAAACTACACCTGTTTCGTCGCCTATTAGAGCATCGCTAACTTTGTGTGGTGAACCATCTCTGCCCATT
>JAIRJY010000101.1 GCA_031260365.1 Nitrososphaerota archaeon
AAAGTAACCATTCTAAGGAAGGAACTTGGTGAGTAAACAGCTTCCAAACAGGGAGCAAGCCATAAAAATTCTGCAAAAAAACGGTTGCCCCACCAAAGTAATCACGCACTGTCAAGCAGTAGCCTCCTTAGCTATCGAAATAGCAGAGATATTTAAAGCAAAAAATTATCCTGTTGATCTAGAATTAATTGAAGCAGGTGCCCTTTTACATGATATCGGGCGTTCTAAAACACACAATGTGAATCATGCTATCGAAGGCATGAAACTTGCTCAAACTGAAGACTTACCCGAAGCAATAATTTGTATTATTAAACGACACGTAGGTGCCGGTATCACAACAGAAGAAGCTGAACAACTAAATTGGCCCAAAGACAATTACATACCTCAAACTTTGGAAGAAAAAATCGTTTGTTACGCTGACAAATGTATCAACGGTGACGACCGTATTTCAGTGGAAGTAACGATTAAACAGTTACATGACAAAAAACTAGACGATGCCGCTAAAAGAGTTAGAAAACTATACAACGAAATAACTAGTCTACTTGAGAGGTAACAATTTGACAATCTTAACATTATTTACTAAAGCATACAACAAAGTACAGCTTAAACAGATAGAAGAATCTCTGCAAACAACATTTGAAGATATAGATGCTCAAATACGCGTTCTAGGTAACTCTGTTAACAGATGGATACAAGTAGAAGTCACTGGTGAAGACTAAGGTGTAGCTAAAAGTTACATAGACAAGCAAATAGGAATCTGCCCAAATAACATCACTGAAGTTTTAGCAGGTTCTGAATTGAAGGGGTATATCCAAAAAATAACCAACTCTGCAGTATTAACAATTGATATAGGTATATTAGAACCAAAAATGATCTATGCACGTATCCCTCTTTCTACTTTACAGTCTCAACTGTTAGACGGCAGAGACGTACCACTTAAAAAAATTGCTGAACTATTTGCGTTAAGTGCTGATTTACCAATTAACATCAAAATTACTGATGTACATGTTGCTGAAAACATACTGGACGCAGAACTTTCAACAACACAAATATCAATGTTTAAAAATTGGCAAGGTTCTCTTTTGGATCGTCTCGTGATTTTAGGCACCACTGCTGATGAGGTTACCTTAACCCTTGAACGCACAAGATTAAACCGTGACGTTATCAAAATAGAATCGCTTGGATTATTTGAACAGATACTCATTTGTAAACTAGGTACAGATGCTACAGGTCTTATTCCGCGAATAGGTCGTTACATGCGCAACGCACAACTCTTAGTGTTTAATCCCAAAAAACTACAATCTTAAGGTTTTACAATCTTCGATGACTATTTCCAGTATCAGCACAAATATAAATAAAAAACCTCTTTATATATACCTTCAAGTTCTGCATCGATGTGTCTTTATCCGGTTTTGGTAGTCAGCGTGTGTGTTTAATATAGCAAGTCAAATTTATGTTGTCGCATGCGTTTTTGTTTGTCGTTTAAACTAGGTTTTCCATAATTTTTCATAAATGAATTTGTTTATATGTAAAAAATAGGCATGTACATTCACTTTGCTATAGACTACTTGTATAGTTATGGCAAACAAAATTTGTGACTTGTTGGCAATGTTTTGTGGTGGTGTATGAACATACGAGAATATTAAGTTGCATAATGAAGAGTTTTGTCGGATAACTGGTGTTAAACGTAAACGTTTGAGAAAATAGACTTCTTGTGAAATATGTGGTTTCATGAGTTTGTGTTGTTATGCTCTCGCAGAGAATGTTTTCAGTAAGGGTTAATCCAATATGCAACATGGGCGTTTATGAAAAAGGAATAGTTTGCACGAGGTCTAATCTTATTGTTAGCATCCGTAACTATGAACATGGAATATAAATCTATTTTTAATCTGAGAATATTTTGTAAATGTTTTTGTCTCATGTTTGGCTGGTATTCTATTTACGCATAATTACGATAAGTTGCATGTTTTTTAAGCCATAAATTTCGGTTTTTAGAGGATATGTGTTTATAGTGTTTTGCATCACAATCATCAAAAACAATGTTTGACGCCTACTGTTTAAGAGAAACATGCAGTGTATTTTGAATAATATAGTGGTTTTAAATCAAATTTTGAATACATGAAAAAACTGAACCTATGTACCTATTAGGTAATATGTTACTCTCAAAACCACCTTGTAAAAGTAGATAAAAAAGCAGCATTTTTTAATTTCAGACTCAAAATAGCAGTTCAGCCAATGCATATATTCCCTAAAAACCGAAATTTACGGTTTAAGTGTACACTGGAAAAATATTATTTCTTTAAAAAGTTAAAAAAGGTCGTTAGAGTTTTTGTTTTAAAATTTTGCTAACGAGTTCTGGGTTAGCTTTGCCTCTAACTTCTTTCATTATTATGCCCATTAACATGCTAAATGCGTCTTTATTGTTTTTCTCGATTATATTTTTGTTAGTAGTGATGATGCGGTCAACAATAGGTTCCAGGTCAGCTTCTGTAAACATTTTTAAACCTAAAGCGATTGTTGCACTCTGAACAGTTTTAGTTGTATTTTTTGCGAGCCAACTGAAAACTTCTGCTATTGCTTCTTTAGCGAGTAAGCCTGAACCAACAGCGGCAAATAACGATTTAATCTGTTTTTCACCGACATTTTCAATTGCAATGCCATCGCGTTTGAGTGATTTTACGGTTTCTGTGAGAAATGCTGCAACAGTGGAGGCGGTTACATTTGTTTCTTTTACGATTTCTTCAAATAGTATGACATATTCAGAATCGACAATTTGTTTTGACAATTTCTCATTTAACGTGTATTGCGTCATTAAACGCGAAAGTTTCTTTTCAGCTGGTTCTGGTAGATTAGCTTGAATATTTTTAACAAGTTCTTCCGTTATTATTTGGGATGGAATATCCGTTTCAGGATACATTCTAGCTGCACCCGGACGTGGTCGCATGTATCGAGTTGTGCCATCGTCTTTGGCTGTTCTGGTTTCAGCGGGTACACCTATAAGAGCTTCTTGTACACGTTCTACTACTGCTTTAAGCGCATCTTTACAGTTTTCATCTGTGTCAGCAACAAATACGACACTATCTTTTTCAGTGGCACTAACCGTTTTACATATTTTTATGACTTCTTCTTGTGTTATACCGTAATTGGGCATTTCATCTGTGTGAAATATTCCTCCAACTCTGCCCCAAAATTTCGCGTAATCAGAAAGTTCTGAGCCAACACGGAAATTTGGAATCAATTCTTTGCTTAAAAGTCCTGCGAATCCCGAAAGTTTAACTGCAAAAACTTTATGGTCTCTATCAACTGCTTTTCGGATAACTTTTGATTTAGACTCTTTAAATATGTTTGTAATATCGACAAACTCGGTTTTTAAAACGTCTTTAGTTATTCCCCGCTTGTGCAGTTCTTCTTTTATATCTAGTAAACCAAGTTGACGCTGTACCTCGTATTCAATTACCGTTGGGATAAGTTCCAGTTCCTGTACCCCTTTTATTTCAATTAAAGTGCCATCTGTAATTGATATGTTAACGTCTTGACGGATAACACCAAGTCCACGCATAACTTTACCTGTGTCGCGTAAAATTTTGCCAATTGTCAAAGCTACTTGTTGTGCTTCAAGTGGCGAGTAAATTACTGGTGCTGTGCTAATTTCAATTAGTGGGATTCCAAGGCGATCTAATCGATAGCGGATAGTTTTACCATCGTCTTCAGTACCTGTTTTACGTGCTGCATCCTCTTCAAGATTTGTTGCTTGTATAGCAATAATTTTTTCACCGACTTTTATCCAACCATTTAATGCAATAATGCATGTACGCTGAAAACCCGTAGTGCTTGAACCATCAATAATTGTCTTACGCATAATATGCACCTCATTAACCGGTTGCATATTCATCATAAGTGACGCAGTAAGAACAACTTTTAATGCATCCATGTTTAATGAATGAGGTGGTTCTTCATCTAGGTCAACAAGACACGCACTTTTACGATTTGCCTCATAAATAATTTTAACGCCTTTTTGAAATTCGAAAAACGTTGTAGGATCAATTTGACCAAGCTCACTTTGCGTAGGGCGAAGACGACGTAAAAACGTTGTTTCCGGTTCATCTTTAAACAGTTCCGGTTGACAGCTACAGAACAGTTTTGAACCCACATTAAGTTGCTGATGGATTTCTAAGCCAATTTTTAAACCAATTTTAGAGTAATCAATAGTTGACATTTTATTGTGCTCCGTAAACGATTTTTTCCTGAGGAAGTGAACGTGATGTGAATTCGCCGGCAATGTTGGTTTTCAACAATCGTTTTGACTCTTTAAGGTCACTTGTTTGTCCAAGAACCCACATAAGTTTAACAAGTCCAGTTTCAGGAAACATGTCATCAAGCGGAACAACACCAAAATTTAGAAGGTCCCTGCCTGTATCATAAATGTCTATGTTAACTCGTCCCCAAATACACTGTGACGAAAGAGCAACAATTACCCCTTTAGCGATGGCATTTTTAATTGCTTCAAAACAAAATATGCTAACATGTCCTAAACCAGAGCCTTCAAGCAAAATGCCTCTAAAACCTTGACTAACATAATAATCGATAATTGAAGGATCCATACCTGGATAAAATTTGATAAGTGCAACTTTTTCGCAGAAATTTGTTTTTAAAACTAGTTGCCTTGTTGGATCTCTGTGTTGGTAATCGTCTTTTTGCATGATAATTTTTTGATCTAAAACTCTGGCAATTGGAAAGTCATTAATGGATTTGAATGCATCACGGCGACTTGTGTGGCATTTGCGTACTCTAACACCTCTATGCACAACAATAGCCGAATCAGAAATCGTTTCATGCATAGCTAAACCAACTTCAGCAAAAGGAGCCTCGCTTGCAGCTCTAACTGCGCCAATTAAATTAGTTGCAGCATCACTACTTGGACGATCCGATGAGCGTTGTGCTCCAACAAAAATAACTGGAACTGGCAAATTTTGTAATGCAAAACTTAACGCAGCTGATGTGTACCCCATAGTGTCTGTACCATGAGCAATAACAACGCCGTCTATCCCCTGATTTATACGCTCAGCAACTTTTTGAGCAAGGTCAGTCCAGTTTTTCGGGGTCAAATTCTCGCTATAAGTACTAAAAACAATTTCAGTATCAACACGAGCAATTTTAGAAAGCTCTGGCACAACACCATATAGATCACTTGCAGATATGGCCGAACGAACAGCACCTGTTCTATAATCAACACGACTTGCAATAGTTCCGCCAGTACTCATAATTACGACATGAGGCAAAACAGAATTCTGTTCAGGTAAAAGCGGTGACGCAAACATAGGCTTAATACCAACACCAATTTTTTCAACATTAATACCCTCAACAGTAGCAGATATACCAACATTGTAGCCGTTTTTTAGTTTTACAATAATATTTGTTGTATCTCCAGATTCACCACGGGGAATCAAAACGCCTTCATAGGTGTTAGTTTTGTAGGTGATGCGTATGATATCTCCAACTTGACAATTGGCACTTTGAAGCAAGCGTAGCGCGCTGCCACTGTAACCTGAATTTTTTATTTCACTCATATCCAAATCTCTCTGTTAAACAACATCCATACGTTACGTTTTCTAAAACGCATGATTCTATGTTATTTAATACATACAGTACTAAAAACTTTTTTAAATAAAATTGAAGGAAACAAACAAGGCATTTTTTATATTTTACTTCTTGTATGTACCTCTGTTGTGGCGTAGCCCTTTTATAAGGGCTAACACAAATATGCAATCAAGTAGGTGCAAAAAAGTGCCACAAATTAAAGTTGCGTTAATCGGTGTTGGGAATTGTGCTTCAGCTTTCCTTCAAGGTTTAAGTTATTACGGAAAAGCTACAAAGTCCGAAGAGTTTGTTGGTTTGCGGAACTTAACATTGGCAGGGTATGTTCCAAATGACATAACTGTTGTCGCAGCTTTTGATGTAGATGAACGTAAAGTTGGATTAGATATCTCAGAAGCAATCTGCGCTAAACCCAATAATGCTCCACAAGTTTCCCACGTACCACAAACAGGTGTTACAGTAAACAAAGGAACAATTCTTGACGGAGTTGGGGAATCAACAAAACACATAATTCAAGTAAGCAACAAAACTGATGTTGACGTAGTAAAAATCCTCAAAGAATCAGGTGCTGAAATAGTTATAAACCTGCTTCCAAGTGGAGCAATCAAAGCAACTGAATACTATGCAAAACAAGCTATCCTAGCAGGGTGCGCATTTATCAATACAACACCAAATTTTATTGCAAGTGATCCCCTTTGGGAAAAACAATTCAAAGAAGCAAACTTACCCCTCATTGGCGATGATCTAATAGATCAAATCGGTTCAACAGCATTACATAAAACACTTCTTAAATTGCTCTCTGACAGCGGAGTAAAAATCACTGAAACTTATCAACTTGATGTTGGCGGCGGTGCAGAATCTGTTGACACTCTTGCACGTACAAGAGATGCAAAACGTGCAATTAAAACAGAAGCAGTTGCTTCAGCATTACCATATAAAACTCAAATTGTTGCAGGTTCAACAGACTATGTGGATTTCCTGCAGAACAAACGTGACAGCTACTTCTATATTGATGGTGTCTATTTCTGCAATACCCCACTTAAAATTGACCTTAAATTCCAAACTGTCGATGCGCCAAACGCGGGCAGTGTACTTTTGGATGTTGTACGCGCAGTTAAACTGGCATTAATTAAGAAGCAAACTGGCGCAATTGAAGCCATTTGCGCTTACGGATTTAAACGACCGCCTAAAATGACTCCAATAGAAACCGCTGAAGAAGACTTCAAACACTATACAAACGCTTAACTTTTTTAGAAAAATGTTTAGAAATGCGTTGAAATATATGTGTTAGTGATTTTTTCTATTTCTTTGATCACTTGCTCTTTTACGCAATTCTTTTTTAGTGATTTTTTTAGTTTGTCAATTGTTTGAACTGGTGTAGGGTCAATCCCGCGTAGTATAGCCAAATAATTGCTAAGAAAATCTGCTATAGCAATAACTGAAAGCATCTTTGCAAGACTACTTTTACCTTGACTCCAAATCTCGTAAGTGTTTGACCCTGCTGACTTTATGAGTTCCATTGTTATTTCAATACGTTTACGTATCTCTACAGGTTCATCTTTATCTCGGATAAAAACTGCAACAAAAGTGTCTTTTATGGTTCCAGTTTTTTCGTACCCAACAATTTCGTTGTGGTTCAGCTCAGGAAGATTATCCCATTTTGACATCATTTTAGCATTTTCATTAATCTGCTGTTTGAGTCGTCTTGCAACACTACTGAAAACGCCAAACCCGTAAATCATGGGAATATGACCTTCAATATTTACTGCTAATGTCTTTGTTAAACTGTCTTTAACTGAGATTTCAACAGCATTTTGTATTTCAATTTCTCTTATACTTGATAATGCTTCATCAAACTCAACAGAAATCTCTGATGTTAATCCTATTTTTTCAAGAAACACCAGCAGAGGTACGAGCATGTAAGGTAAAGCTGCACGAGGTGGCATGCCTGCTGGAACTTGTAAATATGGAATATTTGCCCGTTCTGCGATTTCCATAAGTGTACCGCCACTTGTTATACAGTAAATCATACACTTTTTCTTAATGGCATCACAAAGAGCACTAAGAGTCTCCTCTGTGTCCCCTGTGTAACTTGTTACAAGAACCAAGGTTTTCTCGTTAGCGTAAGCAGGTAAATGGTATTCCCTGTTAACCTCTATTGGAACATGCACTTTATTTTTTGCCCAATCTTTAAGAAGCTCGCCGCCTATTGCTGAACCGCCAACACCAGTGACAATTATGTTACTAGGTTTAGCGTAACTAGTTAGCATGCCCGTAGCTAAATTAGCTGCTTTCTGATAATGTGTATGCATGCTAAGACAATAGTTTAGCATATCTGCTTTATCTATTGATTGTATCTCTTCGTAATTCTCCAGGCGGTGTTTGTCCATTACTTAGACCTCAAAGATACTTCTTATTTTTATATCTCCACACACCTTTTTAAGCTGAACGCAACAAACATGCGGGTACAAAGGTTTGAATAAAAGTAAACTAACAATAGCTATTCCAGCATCCATAATTTCTGATACGCCACATCTGCGAGAAAAAACTTCAAAAATAGGTTTAATCGCCAGAACTGCCGCAATATTTAGAGTACACGAAATAATACTCTACCCCGACAGTACATATGCAAATCAAATACAAGATCTGAAACTTATCGCAAAATTGTTGAACTACATAGAAACCCCACAGTATCTGCGGAAAAATCTCTACAAAATAGAACCTGATTTACAATATGCCGGAATTCTTCCTCCATTACGTACTCCTCATCACCCAAACAGTGGTAAAAACCGTGATTTAAAAGTCGGCGAATATCGTGAAGGCTTAATTTTAAACCAAACAAAAGAAGGCTTAATAGTTGATATTGGTACACAAAACACGGCGTTGCTACGTGAGCTACACTTTTCTGTTGGCGAACGATTAACTGTACAAGTTATAACAAATGGTGACCGCATTGAGGTACAAGCGGTCAACAGCGATTTTATTCCTTCTTACTGGGGCTTTCGGGTTAAAGTCGAAAACAAAACATTTGGACACATGCTACAAACTGAACAGTTCAATTTAGTAATTTCAACTGCCCGTATTGCTGATAAATTTATGGATGTTGCAAACAAAATTGAAAAACATTGGAATAGATCTGAACGAGTTTTGATTGCGTTTGGAGCACCTTCACGTGGACTACATGAAATCGTTAAAGATGAAGGTTTACGTCTTGAAGATATTTCCGATTTTGTAGTTAATACTATCCCACAACAAGGAACAGCTACTGTGCGAACAGAAGAAGCCCTGTTAGCCACTTTGGCAATATTCAACCTAAATTTTAACTTGTAAATTTTACTAGCTTTAAATTTTTCATGAAGTATGGGTAAACAAATAAATGTTTCATTACAGTACCTTTTACTTTATGCCAAATCTTGATGTTGCTATGCCATTGGCTTTATTATTTATCGTAACAGCAGCAGTTTTCTTAAATAAACGTACTGAAAAAAAATTTCAAGATTCAGTTGAAGAAAATGAATTCAAAACGAAAGACATCCTTATGGTTATTGCAGTACTGGTAATAGGCATTTTAACTTTTATTACCTCTTCGGTTATTCATCCGGGGCGTTGGTTTGAAAATGCGGTTTTATCGTTTTTCTTAGGTACATATACTATGTTGTTGTTTTCTGTTACTTACATATTTTCAGGCATCAGAGTAAAACGTGCACAATTATTTTCTATATGTTTTGGCTTTGCAAGTCTACTTACAGGAGCAATTTGTTTCTTAGAACCACTTCGTGACTCCGCAACAGCCTTTAGAGTCGGGGCATTCTTTGGTTTATCTGTTCTGTGTTTTGTAATCGCGTTTTATGAACATAGAAAACCGGGAAGTAAGAAAGCAAAGTGGTATCTCGCAATACAGCCGCCAGCACTATTTCTACTGTTCTTTGTATTCTTTAATTTGTATTTTGAGGGTACATTAAATGCTCAATTGACTGGTGCGTATACTGTTTGGTTTCCTGGTTTACTGAATGTTTTTGGGGCGACATTTGCTATAATGATAATTTTGTATCTTAGTCCGCTGTTTAGCTGGAAATTTGTCGGAATTTTTGCTTTTATGTTGACCCTTATAGATATAATATTGGTATTTAGTGGACCAATGGGTGCTGCAGCAGAAACATTCACTGGATTGGGTCTTCCTGTTCTGATTTATTTGCCTAATGTTCCATTGATTACAACGGATGCTGGTGCTTTCCTACTGAGAGGACTTGGTCTTGGCGACTTCTTTTTTGCCGGAATTTTGGCTATTCAAATCTTTAACAAATTCGGTAAAAAATACGCTTATGTCTCTGTTGTCTCTATGGTTTTATCTTTCGGAATATGGGAAGCATTTTTACCTGATATAACGACATTCTTTAATATCAATGGCTTTCCAGCAACAGTATGTATAATTACAGGGTGGATACCAATAGTTGTCATCGGCACTCTTTTGCATAAAAAATTGAAAAAAACATCTTCTTTGACTCCTCTTCAAACAGAGCATGTTATTGAGGTACTCTAAATTTTTCTATGGTAAAACCTATTAAGTTAATGTTTTTGTAGCCTAGTGTTTGGGTAAGAAATTTGTGTTAATATGTTTATACGTGCATTTCACGCTAGTCAGTAACCTCTATATTGCGAAAGGTTCTTAAGGTATAGGGCTTTCATTTAAGCGGCAATATAATGCAGGTGTTAACTGCAATTCAGGGGTGTTGATCAACTTTGTTGATCAAGTTCCTGAAAGATTAAAAATAGTCGAATGAAGAGGTGAAAAGATATGGAAAACATTTACGCAGCAATGCTCCTTCACAAGGCAGGTAAAGAAATCACTGAGGCATCACTTACAAGTGTCCTCACAGCAGCAGGAATAACTGCTGATGTAGTTCAAGTTAAAGCACTCGTTGCATCACTTAGTGAAGTAAACATTGATGAAGCAATCAAAGCAGCACCA
>JAIRJY010000112.1 GCA_031260365.1 Nitrososphaerota archaeon
GTTCCAGAAGCTGCGCCTAAATATAGAATTTGTGTACCCTGTTCGATTGGTACATTTTGTATGCCTTTTATGATACCTCCGGCGAGTTTGCTGCGAAACGCGTCCCAAATACGGTACTCTGTATTTTTAACGTGAATTAAGCGTTCACCGTAAACAGTTAAACCAGGTGTCAAGTTACGCGTGGCAAGGCGCTGAGCACCGCCCTCCAGCATAGCCTGATAGATTTCTTTAAATGAAGGATGAGGACGAATTCTAATATGCACGTTACTCGTTTCTCCGCTTCTCGCCGCCAGAGTCACGGTATTTACCACTACCACCGCTGTTGTCATAGATTCTGTTTTCACTTTGTCGTTTATCACTGTCACCACCGCCACCACCACGACCTTGATCCCTACCACCGCCACCACCACGACCTTGATCCCTACCTCTATCAAAACCTCTACCACCTCCTCCGCCTCTATGAGGGTTACCTCGTCCACCGCCGCCACCGCTTCCGAATCTTTCGGGTCTATCGCGGTTGAAGCGTTGTCCGTGGTCTCTGCGTTCTTCGGTTGGTTTTGGTTCCTTAGGTGGCGGAGCGTCTTTGTATTTTTCATATATTTCTTCTACGCGTTTGTTAACTTCGTCTTTTAGTCTATTTCCGATAAAGTCTCCGCCAAACGCGTCTGCTCTTGCGGCTATTGAGAGTTTTCCAGCTATGACACGGGCGATTTTTCCTCTTTGCCAGCGTTTTGCGTCATGTAGAATTGTGTGTTGGAAAATTAAACCGTGTTTAGGTGGTCTTGCACCAGTTTTTAGAGAACGAAAAAGTGCTTTCTCTGCGCCTAAGACTTGAAGGGTGCTTGCAGGTCGCATAGCTAAATTCTGCAGGCTACCAGCCATTGCGATAAGTCTTGCGCCTAGCAGTGCACCTGCTACGGCTCGAACGTTAGGAGCAAGGTCTTCCATTGTGTTGTCGACATAATTTTCCATGCTTTTGCGTAACTCATAAAGATTAAGCACATCACGGCTGAGGCTTTGGATTTGTTGTAGGTTAGATTCTGAAATGTCAGCACCCATAGAAGACTGCGCAGTTTTTGCTACAAGCTCAGAGCGTTCTTTTGGCAAACCTTCGGCTACTATAGCATCAAAGGTATAGTTTTCTCTGCAGCCTAGTTTTAAAACAAGTCGTGAGTACGTTTCGTGTTTTTCTATTAAGCGATCCATTTCGGGGAAGTAAATGCCGTACCATTCACGTAGTCGGCTCATAAACAAGTTTACCGTTCTATCAAGATCATCAAGGGTTTGTATAGCTTGTGCAACAATTAAGTCGCGTTTCTCAGAAGCACCTTTAATGCGTAGTTTAGCTAGTTCCATGCTAACATTGCGATTCCAGAGGGCAATATCTTGTTCGTCTTTTGCAAAACCCACTGTTAAAGCGATTTGGCTCATTTTACCCCAAAATTCTTCGACCTCAACTTGAGAGGCAACCTCAGTTTTTAAACCGTTTTTCTTTTGAGCCTCATCTGCGAGATTAATGTTTTCGAAGACAAAAACATCGTAACCAATGGTTTTAAGTAAAGATACTAAAGATGAAAATTCGTCAGAAAATTTGCCGGATTCGATTTTAAGCAAACTTTCTGCTGCAAACTGGGACTTTTTAGGAAACAGAACTTTTTCCACTATGTTGTTCTTTTCGTCAAAAGCAACAACACCAAACGGGTAATGAACTATAAATGCCCTCAACTTGTTAACCTCATTATAAATGGCATATTGACATAATTAAGACTTAATATAGTTTTGTTGCCTAAAACAAAAAGCGTCACCCATCTGTAAAAGTAAACACATTAAAAACAGATAAAACATATCTATTAATAATAATATACATAGTACAGCAAACGGTTTAACGAAATTATTAAAAGCAGAAAGCTATTAACATACAGAAGTCTAAGATGATGCTATATAGTACTTAAAAAGATACTTTCGACAATTGGTGCTTACAAAGTTTACGAGCGATGGCTATGGTATCAAATTAAGGATGGCAAAAAGCCTGAGCATATAGCTATTATTTTGGATGGGAATAGACGTTGGGCTAATGAAAAAGAAAAGAGTCCTTGGTTGTCTGATAAGTGGGGTCATAAACAGGGCGCAGACACTGTTGAGCAGCTTTTGGACTGGTGTAGTATGCTTGATGTAAAATGTGTTACGCTTTACTCGTTTTCAACAGAAAATTTTTCTCGCAAATCTGAAGAGATAGAGAAAATTATGCAGATAGCTGAAGAGAGATTTAAAAAATTGTTAGTTGATAAAAGAGTACATAAGAATAAAGTTCACGTAAAAGTTATTGGTAGAACAAATTTGTTGCCTCCTAAGCTTCAACAGATTATCGCAGAAGTTGAAAGAGTTACAAAAGATTATGATAATTACATGTGGAATTTCGCTTTTGCTTATGGTGGTAGAGCAGAAATTGTTGATGCAACAAAGAAAATTGCTAATGAGATAAAAGAAAACAGGTTACAAATAGAGGACATAAATGAGGATATATTTGAAAAATATCTTTACACATCTCATATGCAAAAACAGGATCCAGATATTATTATTCGAACCTCAGGCGAAGAAAGATTAAGTGGTTTCCTACTTTGGCAGGCAGCTTATAGTGAACTGTTGTTTTTAGATGTTTATTGGCCTGATTTTCGTTTCATTGACATATTGAGGGCTATTAGAACATATCAACAACGTATGCGCAGATTCGGAAAATAGAATAAAAAATAAGGGTTAAGCGCGTTTTTTAGCACTAACTATAGAAATAACATCTCTGTTTTTTAGTACTGCATCTTCGCCTATGCGTCTTTTGTTTCGTGCGTCAACGGCGTAGATAAAGTTGTCACCCAGTTCTGAATGAATAATGTATGCGAATTGGTGTGCAGTTATCCCGCTAGGGACAAGATACACATCTGGTAGTACTTGACCGTTGTGGTTTGTTAAATGTTCAGGGTCTTCAACAGGGTAAATTGTTATCATGTCAAGCATTTTAAGATATGCAGTGTTGATAGCTTCCTGTACGCCTGTAGACTTGTTTGTTGTCAATATTTTTTCGCGAATAGAGTTTAATGCTGCAATTTGTCCAGTGGACATTTTTTCAGGTGTTAAAATTTTAAAGTCTTTATCACCTGGTTTATAGTCTATTAACTGTTTCTCTGCAGCACGTCTTAGAGCAAGTTCAGCCTCTGCAGACGCTGGAATAACTGGATATTCAAGTGTTTTTAAACGTTCAAGGTTTACTTGAGCTGAGGGTAAATCCATTTTGTTAGCAATTATAAGCATAGGCTTAGAAACACGACGAAGAACGTCAACAAAACGGTAAAAATCATCAGCACTCCAAAGCGTCGGTTTATCAACATTTAAACCACAGCGTCTAACAGCTTCGTTAACATTAGCTTTTTTTATACCTAAACCTGTTAAACGCTCTTCTAACGGTGTAGCTATACCTTTTTTATCAGCCTCTGCAGTTCTCGAAATTTTTGCCCAATCTTTCTTTACAAGGTTAATCATCCACATAGTGATTTCACGTTCAAGAAACCGCACATCAGCCAAAGGATCATGCTCACCAGGTTTACAGGGTTTACCCTCACTATCAGTTCCACCAGATGCGTCAACCACATGAATCAAAACATCAGCACGACAAATTTCATCCAAAAACTGGTTACCTAAACCGCGCCCTTCCCAAGCATCAGGAACTATTCCAGCTATATCCACTATCTCAACAGGTACAAGACGGGTACCGTCTATGCATAATGAGTTTCTTGGATCGTCTTTCACTTTAAAATCTTCATGAACACAAGGTGTTCGCACATAACCAACACCTCTGTTAGGTTTTATCGTTGTGAAAGGATAATTTGCAATATCAACTACTGCAAGCGTTGCAGCACTAAAAAACGTTGATTTCCCCGTATTTGGTTTACCTACTACACCAAGCAGCCGAGAATATGATCGTTGCATAGACAAATTTTTCACCTTATGCTATTGTGTACTGTATAAGCTATATTAATTGTGTTTACAAAATTAAACACCGTCCAAGTTATGAACCTATAGCAACTTGATTTTGTATTGATGCGTATCAGTGTGAGAAACAGTTTTTGGCATAGCGTACAGCGGCTACTAATTCGTGTTTGTTATGTTTTTGAAAATACTACCCTTTATTTGCACGCATAAAAATAGGCGCAATTATTTCCCATTCTCTATCAATTAAATCACTAGCATACTTAACGTATCAAACTTTGATATGCCAACAAAATATGCGGTTATTTTAAAATTTATTGATGAAGTTCTTAATCTTTGTTATATTAAAGACCAGGTAAAACATTTTTGGTTTTATGTCAATGTTTGATTCCAATAGTAAATATTTTGGTATTTTCCTATTACGGGGAATTGTGGATCATCGTAAACTATGTCTAAATTTATGCCATATTTGTCTATTAATTTTTGAGAAATATTCCAAATCGTCTGAGAATACTCATCAGAACCCCAAAGCCAAATGCGATCTTCTACATGTCGCATACCCCAACCATAATTTTGAGGAAGCACTAAAACAGCTTTAACAGGAGATGCCCGATTTATTGATGGATTATGTATATCTGTCCAAAGTTTTTGAAGTGCTTCAAAATGATCCTCCGTAAGAACGCCATAAGGATTATTTTCAATTTCAGGATAATCAAAAATTATAAGATACTTTGCTCCTGCCTGATATGCTAGAGACAATTGCTGGTATATTTCTTCTCCACTATCTAAATAGGGTGCCTCGTCATATTTCCAAGTTATAATTGCGCCCCAGTCTTTACCTTGTAGATGTGCAGCACCTTTAGCTAAATCAATTTCTTGCACTATACTTGCGTTATTTCCAAGCTGAGCAAGAACAACATCATAACCACCTAAATAGTCCCACCAAAAAAGAGCGTAATCAGAAACAAAACAGGGTATTGAAACGTTTTTTAAAAACGTAATGTCACGATCATTTTGCATATAGGTAACATACACTTGAGCTGCAGTGTCATAGTTTCGTACAGTACCATTTAGATAACCTGCGATTGAATCCAAAAGGGGTCTGTAACGTTCATATCTAGGTGTAGTCTCATCAAGTTGGCTACTTATATTCATAAAATAGTCTGTCCAACCATAATCAAGCTGAATACCACCAGGCTCATCATAATAGTATATCCCTAAAAATTTGTCACCATATCGTTGAGGGGCATTTTGAACCCAAAGAGCCTGCCAAGAATATGCAGGATTGAACCAACCAATATATACTATAATGTTTAATCCTTGAGAAGTAGCATAATCACAAATTTCTGTCGTTGTAGCCATGTCGCGACTAATGGACCCTGATTGTAAAACAAAGAGGTTAGTGTATTCTTTGATTTTGTCTATTAGCAATTTAGCTTCATCTGTTGTATTTCCGCAGAAGCTTACACCAAGATATACAGTGTCAGCAGACTCAATATTTTTTATTGTTTTAGGCACCAAAAATGTAACGGATAATAAAATTGTAAACACCAGTAAGATTGTAATAAATAGAAGGGCACCACGGTTTATTGATATACTGTAATAACCTCCTTAATGTTAGCTATTTCAATATGCTCTTCTGTTAACGTATGAATAGCAGTTAACGTTAAGTTTAATGTGTTTGCATCATAATTTAAACTCTTTCCCAAATCAACTCCAACATTTGAAAACCGGATATACATCTATTGAATTTTTTTATGACCAAAACAGATAAAAGTGGCTTTACATCCATCAAAGCGTTAATAAGAGGAAAGATAGTATGCCAGCAGAAATGACCGACGTTGAAAGTTTCGTGGCGATGAGTGCTAAAGCAAAGCATTGCCAAGTTAAAAGGAACAAAGATAATGTTAAACTTAAACTTCGCACTTCTAATCAGTTATATACACTTAAAATTGAGACACTTCGAGCTGACGAAATAATAAAGAAGCTCAAGTGCGAAATAAAAGAAGAGTAAAACTCTAATTTTTAATATTTTGTTTAACCATGTTTTTTTAAATTGTTAAAGTTAATATAGTAAATATTTAGCAACTTAGCAGTAGGTAATCGGTGTTCTAAAATGGGGCTATATCGTTTCTAGCTATTTTTAAAAATTAAAATGAACACATATTTTTTGGAGTGTTCACAATGCGTAGCTAACGATGTTTTTTCATAGTTTTATTGTTTTTAACGTTTTTCAAGTAAACAACGCACATATTTTACAGTTAATTTTCGTCTACGCACATTTCTCGTAAAGACTGCCTTCACTCTACAAATCTGCATAAACGGTGAACACGTTCATTTTTGGTATTTTATGTGTCAATGCGCTATTTTTATATGTTATAAAAAATAAAGTAAAGTTTTATGCAAGCAGAAATTGGAATAATAGGCGGAACAGGTCTTAATGACCCAAAACTTTTCAGTAACATAAAAGAAGTCACAGTAGATACACCTTACGGAAAACCATCAGACGTAATCAGCATCGGTGAATTGGGCGGCAAATCTGTGGCGTTTCTTCCAAGGCACGGAAAAAAACACACAATCAGACCAACTGATATACCTGTGCGGGCTAACATTTACGCTTTTAAACAGTTAGGGGTTAAACGTATACTTGCTCCCTCAACTGTTGGTTCGCTACGTGAAGAATATGTACCGGGTGATATCGTTTTTGTGGATCAATTTATAGACAGAACAACAAGACGTGAACAATCGTTCTATACACAAACAGAAGGTAGAGTTTGTCATATTGGTGTTGCAGAACCTATGTGCTTAGAGTTAAGAAAGACAGCTATGGATGTTGCCAGAAACTTTGGCATAAAAATGCATGAAACTGGAACATATGTCTGCATTGAAGGTCCACGTTTCAGCACTAAAGCAGAATCTAAAATGTATCGTAGTTGGGGTGCAGACATTGTTGGCATGACTCTTGTTCCTGAATGTGTTTTAGCGCGTGAAGCAGAAATTTGTTAT
>JAIRJY010000138.1 GCA_031260365.1 Nitrososphaerota archaeon
GTATCCTGCTATAATAACCTGTAGATGCAACAATAGTTGTTAATAGCAAGATTCCTATTAATGTTGGTAATATAAGTTCGCTCAAGATTCCACCTTGCTGTGATGTAAATGTGATTTAACACGTGATTTAGTATGTTGCATCACACATCACAGTCTCTTTTTACCTTTTAAGTGTTATGGTGTTTTGTATGGGAAGTTGTACATGATGTCACACATCACAAAATTGTTTATCACATGCTGTATTTTTGAGTTATTGACCTGTATGAAATGGGTTTAATTTAGCCTCTATTTAGTTAATAGTGTGAAAAATGCTGCTGAATAAGTGATGTTACAGTTTGTGAAAAAAGGTTTATTTTTTTGTGTGATTTGTGATGTCACAAATTTTGATTTGATGGACTATACAACCGTTTTAGGCTTGTTTCTAGCTCTTCTCTGATGATTTCTATCATTTTTATGTGATTTTCTGCCTCATCTTGCTTCGCGGGGATATCTTTGTGGGACTCTACAAAATCTTTCAGTTTGTTTGCTATTTCGAGGTATGGGTAGAGCGTTGAGCTTTCAAATACGCCTAAATATCCTAAAAGCAGGATAGTATATATAGATTTTATCACGTTTTCTTTAGCCTGTGTTAAAGTCCTGTTGAACGATCCTCGACTTATTTTAGCCTTTGTTAGCCGTAATTTGGCTTTTTCATCGTATTTTAACTGTTTACCCGTCATATTTTCGGATAATGTGTCAATTAGCAGTGTTTCGAGCTGTATTTCGGTTAATTGACAGTTTTTTAGCAATATTTTCGTAATTGTGTCGTTTAATGCTCCGTTTAACCATGTGGTTATGCCTTCTTTTAACTTCAAAACTTTTATCTCCTTCGTTATATTAAATGAATACAACTTTGTATACTATCACTACTTTTATAAATTATATCCCTGAAAATACTGGAAAACATTGATGAAATTGTCGCGAATTTCGGTTTTTATCTGAAAATGTTGTGTAATTAAACTAATATACAAATTATGCGTATAATTTAGTGATGTTTTTATATTTAATGACTGATTTGAAGGTATTAGTTTTGGTTACTATACTTGTTTTTTCATTTTTCTAAATTTTTATGCTAATTGATATCTCCACATGTGGTGTGTATTTGCGTGTTTAGTGTTTATTTTTTTTAGACAAAAGTATCTATTCTTTCATTAATCCTTCATTTTTTCTTACTTTTTTAAACGTAGATGAACACAAATTGACATTGTGATGTCACTTGGTTTCATACGATCATTGTATATCACACAAAAATTACATGATTCTCCATAAAAAAACCATGATATCACAAGTTGTGATGTACATGTGATAGTGATGTGATATGCGATTATCACACTCACGTTACATGAATTTAACTTTGAACATGCTATAAATCTTCGATAAATGTTTTAGTTTGTTAAAAAAAAATTCTAACTTAAAGTTTTGAGTGTATGCCTGCTTCTACTGTTCTTATTTTATTTTATGTGTCTATACTCGTTTCCTACGGTTCTAAAACTTAGTTCAGGCACTATAGGCATCTGACGTTTATGTTTGCTATGTACCCAACGCTTTTTTACTGTTTCAACAGTGGTTTGATCAATGTTTAGTTGGTTTGCGATTTCATTTGTTGACATGAATCTTTCAAGCCCGTAGAGGATGATATCTAAAATTTCATATTTTATTCCCAGTTCCTCTTCAGCTGCTTGATTGGGCCAAAGTGCGGGTGTAGACGGTTTTAATGCTATTGCTTCTGGTATTCCAAGATTAATTGCAAGTCTGCGGACTTGAGTTTTATAAAGATTTTTTATAGGTGATAAGTCTGCTGCTCCGTCTCCCCATTTTGTGAAATATCCCATTAATGTTTCTGACTTGTCAGAGCAGCCACAAACAATTTTGTTAAGTTTATTTGCATAATAATAAAGAATAATCATTCTGGTTCTTGCTTTGATGTTTCCTTTGTTTATTTGATTTTTTTGGTCGTACACTGGTATTACAGTATAGAAACTTTCAAGAACTGGCGTTATGTCTATTGTTTGTGTTTCAATGTTAAATTGTTTTGCAATGCTTTTTGCATCATCAATATCTTTTTGTTCTCTTGTCTCTGCTTCAGGTAATAGTAATGCTAGCACGTTTTTGCTCCCTAAAGCTTTACTGCATAATGCTGCAACGGTTGCGCTATCAATACCGCCTGAAAGTCCAAGTATACCTCCTTCAGCTTGACTGTTGGAAACGTATTCGTTGATAAATCGTGTAATTTTTGTTTCTACTTCAAAGAAATCTATATCTAATATTGAAGGTGTTAACTTCACAGTTTGTGTACATCTCTATTTTTATGATTGGTAGGCAAGTATTTAAGGGCAAGCATAAATATTAAAAAGTGATAGTATCGATAATGAAGGTTGTTACATGGGGCGTAGAAGGAAAAAAGTTGTTCGTATTCCAAAAAAACGTTTACCTAAATTCTTCTCGTGTCCTGTATGCGGAAAAGAAACTGTACGTGTTGAAATAAATCAAGACGAAGGCTGTAAAGCAATTGCACAATGTAGTAGTTGTAGCCTTAGCGAAGAATTCCAAATAAAACAGGCACAAGGTACCGTTGATGTTTATTGCATGTTAACTGATCGTGTTTATAGTACATTGAAACGTACCCCTATAACTAAACTAAAATAATGACCTGAGAGATTATCTAATGTTTGGGCGAATAGAAAAATATCTTCTTGGAAAAATTTCCGCCGAAAAGACAATTCATATGACACTTATTGATCCCGAAAAAATAACTTCTGCCCAAGCTGCTGTAGTAGCCGAAAACTCAGAAAACAGTGGAACCACAGCTATAATGATTGGTGGGTCCACAGTTTCTTCACAAGAACATTTAGATGATGTAGTCCAGGTAATTAAAAAAAATGTTGATTTGCCCACAATACTTTTTCCAAATAACGCAAGTGGTATAAGTAAACATTCCGATGCAATATGGTTTATGTCTCTTTTAAACTCTGCAGATCCCTACTACTTAGTTGGTGCTCAAATTCAAGGTGCACCATTAATCAAAAAATTTAACATTGAACCTCTTCCTATGGGTTATATTATTGTCGGTCAAGGAGGAACCGCAGGAATCGTTGGTCAAGCAATCACTATACCATATGAAAAATTTGACGTAGTACTAGCACACGCTTTAGCTGGTCAATATCTTGGTATGCGGTTTATTTATCTTGAAGGTGGCTCCGGTGTAACGAATCCTGTTCCACCAGAACTGATTAGTGCCGTAAAAAAACATCTTGATGTTCCGCTAATTGTCGGTGGAGGTATTCGAACTCGTGAGCAAGCTGCTGCAGCGGCACAGGCGGGCGCGGACATTATTGTAACTGGAAACATTATCGAGAATGTTGACAATAAACAACGTATTGCTGAGATTGTTGAAGGAATTAGGCAAAAGTAACTGGTTATCTGTATTGGTATTTGTTTTTTAATTTTATTTTAGAAAAACCAAAATACTTTACTGTTAACTTCTCTTATCTCGTAGAAGGGATTGTTTGAGCAGTAAACTAAGCCAAAATTATCAGACATATGTTGCTGAAATGAGACAGCAATTAAAAGAATTATACACAATTAGTGATAGTGCTCGTGCTAAGGGCTTAGATTCTGCTTTGAAAACTGAGTGCATTGAAGCTCAAGATATTGCTGATTTAGTCGAAGGACTTGTTGGACCAAAAAATGTTGCTCTAAGCATCCGTAGCTTAAGTAGACAAATGACTCGTGAAGAAGTAGCTTTCAAAGTTGCGCAGGAAATTGCCCAAGGAACTTTTGGCGTAACAGATGAGAAGCAAACTCCTGAAAAACTAGCTGAGCAGGCTATTAGAACCGCTCTTGCGATTTTTACTGAAGGCTTAACCGCTGCTCCCATTCAAGGTATTGATAAAGTTAAAATAAAAAAAAATGCTGATCAAACTCGTTATTTAGCAATTTATTTTGCTGGTCCAATTCGTTCAGCAGGAGGGACTGATCAAGCTTTAACGTTAGTTGTAGGCGATTATGTGCGTCGTGAATTAGGGTTAGATGTGTATAAGCCTACCGCAGAAGAGCTTTCACGTTTTGTTGAAGAATTACGACTGTATGAACGTTCTGTGGGGCGTTTTCAGTATCACATCCCTGATGAGGAATTACATAAAGCTCTAACGCTTGTTCCCGTAGAATGTACCGGTACTGAATCTGACCCTGTAGAAGTTTCTTCATATCGTAATTTAGAACGTGTCGAAACCAATCGTGTCAGAGGTGGCGCGTTAAGAGTCATTAATGATGGTATTGTTGGACGTGCCCAAAAAGTGTTTGTAATCATTGACAAATTGGGTTTTCAGGGTTGGGAATGGTTAAAAAACTTCAAAAAGAAGTCTGAGAAAAAATCCGGTGGGTTTATGGATGATGTTATCGCAGGTAGACCAATTTTTGCTTTTCCATCAACAATAGGCGGTTTCCGACTTAGATATGGTCGTTCACGTAATACTGGTCTTTCAGCTGTTGGTATTCATCCAGCTACAATGCTTGTGGTTGAAGGTTTTTTGGCAGCGGGTACACAGATGCGTTTGGAACTTCCTGGAAAGGGCGGCGTTACTATGCCTGTAGACAGTATCGAACAACCCGTTGTTCTCCTTAAGGATAATTCTGTTGTACGCGTATCCCTTGAAAACTTTGCTGAGGTTAAAGGTAAGATTTATAAAATTCTCTTTCTTGGTGATATCTTAATTGA
>JAIRJY010000145.1 GCA_031260365.1 Nitrososphaerota archaeon
TATTTTACGGTTTCAAAGCAGGTTATGTGTCCACCGCTAAAGATGACGTATTTAGCGTTTTTCATGGCTTCTTGTCGTTGAGCTGTTGAGAACCAAGAGTGAATTTCGCAGTTTCCAATTTTTGTTAACTCTTTTTCTCCAGGTATTCCGAGGCTAATTATGGATTTATTAGAAGTTTTTTGCAATACAGGCAGAAGAGTACTTAATATTTTTGAACGTGTTCCGATAGGTCCACTTATAGGCGCAAAGACGTGCTCATCTGGACCTTGCATAAGAGTCACGTCTGTAAAGGAACCAACATGTTCTATTTTATTTTCAAGAGCTGTTCCGTTTATGTTTCCGATGTTATAACCTGAGATTGTATAAGGTGGAGGATTGTCAGGAACAACAATTTTTTTGCATTGCTTAACGTATTTGGCTACTATTAAGTCACTGTGGCTAAATACATGTGTGAATTCGTAATTGGGACGTATTAAATTGGCGATATAGATTGATGGGATTTTCCATTTGTATGCAAGACGTAATGCGATTATGTCACCGTCAGCTATTAACATATCAGGGGCGATAGAGAGAATATTTTTTCTTAAATCATAATATCTATGAATTATTTCCATCGCATTTGAGTTTTTTGTTTCAAATTTGTGAGTGTCTGCATTAAATACGGGTAGAGGAAATAGAATGTTGAGAATTGATGCAGGTACGTTAATACCAGAAGTGTTCTCATACCACGCAACTGGCGCACATGGGTATACATGTTTGAACATTTTTTTAAGCAAATAATATGCGTTGCCACCGGAAAAAAAGAATGTCTCATGCCCTGCTTGCTCCAAGCTCTTACCTAACAACATAATACGCGAAACATGACCCAACCCTAACTCAGAACAAGCAAACAGCAAACGCATACAATCACTATGTGAAACGTTTTTTACTTTTAACCGCAATGTACAATAAAAACATTTAAACCTTGACAAAATAAAAGTCTAGTTATGTTCATACCCAGAAAACTTGTAGAAGAACAACTAATACACTTCTTAAACGATGACATTGGACAAGGTGACACTACAACAAATGCAATCATACCAGCAGACCTTATTGTAACTGCTAATGTAATTGCAAAAGAACACGGAAGAGCTGCTGGAATAAAAGAAGCAGTTATACTTGCTCAATTCATGGACTTAAAAGTTAAAACCAATATTGATGACGGTAATGAAATAAAAAAAGGACAAAACCTAATACAACTAACTGGGGATGCGCAGACTATTCTAGCAGTTGAACGCACTCTACTCAACTTGTTATCACGCATGTGCGGCATCGCAACAACTACACATAATCTTGTCAAAAAACTAGAGTCCGCAAAAGCTCAAACAAAAATCGCTGCAACTCGAAAAACTGCTCCCGGGTTATCTTATTTTGATAAAAAAGCTATCAGTATAGGTGGTGGTGATACCCACAGACTACACCTTGATGATATGATTTTAATTAAAGACAATCACATTGCGCTAATAGGTGACCCAGTAGAAGCAGTAAAAATGGCAAAAAAGAACTCGTCATTTAGTAAAAAACTCGAAGTTGAAATATCAGACATAAAAGATTTATTACCAGTAGCTAAAGCAGGCGCAGACATAATCATGTTAGACAATTTCACACCCGAAAAAACAACTAAAGCAGTAGAAGCACTCAAAAACGCAAAACTACCTTATAATGTCCTGTTAGAAGTCAGTGGCGGAATCAACGAAGATACACTTATAGAATACGCCCAAACAAAAGTAGACATAGTAAGCATAGGAGCATTAACACACAGCGCAAAAGCATTAGACATCAGCCTAGAAATAACCAAAAAACAACTAACAAAATAGGAGCAAAATTTTTTCTTAAAGGATTTATCAATAAAACTTAAGATAACGTGTCTAGCGTAAACTAAAAAGAGATAACACAGATGCTGTTGTTATATCTGCTGTTGCGGGGAAATATAGTATTAACCAAGATTCTACAATGGCACCTATAGCAAGTAAACTTACAGCTATACCGATAAGCATTGCTGTACGTTTTAGTTCTCTCCAGCGGCATTGAAGCAAACGCCGAAATAGCCAAATACTCTCTGTCATACCAAAAGAGTACGCGACAAATTCGATCCAGAATATAGGACCAATCATAAGTGAGAGCAACATAACACTTGACGATGCACCTTGTACGATTGATAGTGCATTTATTGCTATACCTGTAGAGAATAATGAAAAAACACCAAATGCAGCTCCAAATATTGGTATAAACATGATTAGACAAATTCTACAGTTGTTAACAAAAATTGCAATAGTTAAAGAAGCAAAACTGTTGTTTTCAAGTAACGTTTGTCCAATTTGATCGGAGAGTATATTTGCCGTTTCAGTGTCTAGCGGCACTAAAGTGCCAGCAAAAGTTATCACAATAGATAATATCAAAACAAAGACATATGAGTAAATCCTTTTCCGTAAAGGCGTTGCATTTTTCCAAAACGACAAGATAGCACTCAAGATGTAGTATCCCAAAGCCATAAAGAAAGTCTTATGAATTAAATGTTTTCGTCACTTTAATCAACATATTATCTAGGGTAATATCAAACAAGCTCGTCAGTACCTATACAGTAACTCTGCCTAATTATCCTCTAGATTTTTGTTGGAAAATACTTAAAACGTGTAAAAATACTTTTGATTATAAATGACCTCGGGTTTTCGGTGCTTTTTATCGCACAACCTGTTTAGCTCTCAGGGTAACTTGCTAAAACGTCTTTAAACCTTTGTTCGTACTGTGTTTTAGGTTTTGTTGACTATTAGAGTAATTTACAGGTTAGTATATGTGGTAAAATGTTGGACATAAACTATCTAATTAAAGATTACTACTATCACTTTTGTCAGAAATAGACCATAAAGAGAGCTAAAGCACAAAACAATATATAAACAGTTTAAAATATGGAAATAAAAACGGGAGTTACGATACATACTAACGGAGACAACAACACATGCTAAAGATGGATAAAACAGTTCAAATACTAAGATCACAAAAAAATGGATATCACTACAAAATCAACCTCAACCACTGCTGTATCAAACTTTTTGTTGCATTCAAAAAAAACAAAAATAAAGAGGAAAAACTATTCAAGCGTAGTTTTTAGACCTAAAGCTAAAAGATACATTTCAGCACTTTTTGCTCGGCTAGCATCGGGTTTTACGAATTTAACTTCATTGAAATGTCCTTTAACAGTTTGTACAAATTCGTTCATCAAATCTCCTTGGAAAAGTTTTACAAAAAAATTACCGTTAGGACGTAAAATTTGTAGTGCAACATTCAACGCTTTAGAAGCTAAATCAATTTGTAATGCATGATCAACTTCCCAAATACCTGTAACATTTGGTGCAGCATCAGAAATTACGACGTTAGGTCTTCGCGGCAAAAACGTCATAATTTGCGCTGCAATTTCAGGGTCAGTTAAATCACTAATAATTGTTCGCACGTAACTCTGAGGAAAAGGTTCAATCAGTTGAAGATCTACACCTAAGACAAAGCCATGTCTACCAATTATTTTCCGAGTTACTTGAACCCAACCACCAGGTGCAGCACCTAAATCTACAACAACATCATGCAATTTGATAAAGCCGTATTTTCCGTTAGCTTGAACCAGTTTGTATGTTGCGCGACTACGGTAATTTTCAGCTTTAGCTTTTTTATAGTAATGCTCGTTTTTTCTTTCACGAATCCAAGCCTTTGGCAACGAAATCATCCTTTGATGTATAACTTTATTTATTTAAAATTTCAGATGTATTTTGTACTTGTGGGTTGCCTAAACTTATTATCCAATCAGTTAATTTTTGGCAGTTTTTAGGAGAAACAACAGTTGTTGGGTCACATCTTGCATTATCAAAACACAACATACATGGACAATCAACTATAGTTGCGATAGATGCTGGAAGCCTTTTCGGGTAGAGTCTATATGTCCATCTGCCGTCTTGCAGTTCTTTTTCTCTACGTATAAGTCCTTTTTCTTCCAGTTTAATTGAAACACGTGAACCTTCACGGCTACTTGCACTTAGTTCGCGCCATAAGTCTGATTGAAGTACACCCTGATAACCTGTATTTATCACATAATGAAGTGCTTTTTGTTCAAGGTCATTGCGTTTAGGCATGAAATATCAATTCCAGATAAAGTATTGAACTACTTATTTCAGATAAAAATATGTATCTCTCGTAGAATCTTGATTATCATGGTTAACATTCAAAAAACATTGCTACCGAGTGACGTATACTGTTTAGGTATAGAATCTACTGCAGACGATTTTGGAGTAGGTATAGCTCGATCCAACGGCGAAATTTTGGCAAATGCAGTAGAGAGTTATATACCAATAGAAGGCGGAATTCACCCAAGGGAAGCAGCACGTCACCA
>JAIRJY010000148.1 GCA_031260365.1 Nitrososphaerota archaeon
TGAATATAGACCTTCAGTATTTTCCCTAACTACAACAAGGTCAATATTGGGTTTTAGTGATTCTACATTTGGAAAACTTTTACAGGGTCTAACATTAGCATATAAATTAAACATACGACGCAGAGTAACTGCAACACTAACGGGTGCGCCAGGCTCCTCAAGAGTAGTCATGGGACCTTTAAGACATGCATCAGTTTTTTTAATCATTTCAACGGTTTCTATAGGAAGATTTGTTCCATATTTTGGGATACAATTGTCACCTGCTTCGCCATAGATATAATTAAGTTTAAAATTCGAGTTTTTTTGAACTTCATCAAAAATTTTTATAGTTGCCTCAGTTACTTCGGGTCCAATTCCATCACCTTTAAGGACTGCAACATTATAAGTTTTAACCATACTATTCTACCTAAATAGAACTGGTAACGTTTACATTTATCAGTATATCGATTAAACATTTAACTTCTAACGAACAAAGTGAATTACTCACATTTCCCAGTTTGTGACAAAACTAATTTTTACCAATTGTACTAACATTATGAAGAGTACACATTATTTTATACGTACTACATATGTGATTTGCCACGTTAGATTCTGAGTTTTGACAGCCTGTACCGCGGCAAACATTCTGCGAGATTTTTATAAAAACACACATACACAACACTTTTTTAATGCACTTAAACTACCCCACTAAACAAAATTAAAGTTAATCGGATATGTATAGTACTAATTAAGTTAAGAACTGAACACGTCTATAAAGGATACACCCTTAATAATGTACAACATAAACCACTAAAACTATCTGACAACGCTATAACTACTAAGCAAAAGCACAAGAATAGTACATAAAAAACAGTCGAACAAACAATCGGAAGTCTAGGATTTTTAGATTAATAAAATCAAGAAAAAATTTTAGTAAAATACTATATAAAATACCGCATAACGATAGTGACAGTAGTATTAAAATAATTTCAAGGTTCAATCTGGATTATTTGTGGGATTTTGCCTGCTGTTCCTACTTTACCCTGGTATAGAACAAACACGCCTAACACACCAGGTGTACTTAAACCCTGTTTAAGTCCAGCTTCAATGCCCGCTTCAGCTGTTCCTTTCACCACATTACCAACTGCCGTAGCAACAGCATCCGCTAAACCAGCATCTTTACAAAAAACTGTAGCAGCCTCAGCATCACCAAAACTAAAAGCATGACTAAACCTACCCGAACTTGTCGCAACTCCAATTGGAAACTCGTTGAGTCTAAACCCAAAACGTTTTGATAATGGTTCATTACCTGCAGAAACAGCCACATCTATAGGTCTATCAGAAACCGCAGAAATTTCTCCACCATCTTCTACAACGGCAACTTTACAACCAATACTTTGCATATCAAGCACAGCTAAATCTGCTATAACACCAGCAACCGCTGCCATTGGTCCAACGTTTGCTTTCTGAGCTGCTAACGCCATTAATTTAGCAACTAGAGGCTCACTAGGTACTGGAATTGGGTCGAATGTATAGAAAAAAAGCTGACTTGTTCGTATGTAATTTTCAAGTTCCTGATAGTTATGTGTAATTGATTCTTTAGCAACAATTATGCCTTGTAAGGTATCACTAATTATGTGACAGATACTATTTTTGTATGTGTATTCTTCTTTGAAGAGTGCGTTTCGCAATTTATTTTTCCCGATGCCCATTGCTGCTACGCAGGTTTTCAGTGTTAGAAAATCTAGAGTTTATTGCTCTAGCGGGACAAGCGTCCACACATATACTACAAACACTTCCAACGCATTTCTCCTTGTTGAACTCAATTGTCAAATCTTCTGCTACGCTAATTGCCTCCACGGGACATAAAGCAACACAAGAACCACAGCTAAAACAGCGATCACTGTTTACCTCAATGAGTTTAGGCACTGTTACAGTTGCACCTTTCTGACGAAAGGCAGCTACTATTTTATCAACTCCTTCGTCTGGAACTTCAAGAACAATTTCTCCGCCTTTTGAGTTTATGTGAGCTGACAAAATTGCAACTAAAATGTTGTTTTCTAGAATAACCTCTGAAACAACAGGTTCAGGAACCAAATTTTCATTTAACCGTATAAGAATACGTGCCATAGTTTTATCGTCCTAACAGTTTAGAGACATCCTCAGATGTTACAATACCTAAAACCTTACGTTCAGAATCAATAACAGGTAAAGCTGAAATATTATGTTGCGCCATGCGTTTTGAAGCATTCTCCAAAGGTTCATCAGGATGGGCAGTTATGACTTTACGAGTCTCAATATCAGCAAGCACGTTTTTACTCTCAGCCATTGCACGAGTGATGTCCCAAGAGGTTACTATACCTAAGAGTTTACCATCAGAGCTTATGACAACTATGTGGTTTACGGATTTCGTGACTATTCGTTCAGCAATAACACGAATTTCTTCGTTTTCCATACATGTAACAGCAGGATGCATAACGTTAGAAACAAACGGAATTTCTTGTGTTTGCCGCATAGGCTTAAAAACAGTATCAAGTGAAAGCCGCTCTATCGGAGATGTTAAAGCAAATTGTCCCTCATCAATCCAGTCTTTGAGAGTCTGAGCAACCTTTTTTGCCATTTTTAAACTGGAAAGAGAACTGACACGAACTCGTTTATCATTAACTGTAATTATGCCAGATTTAAGTTCAGCATATGAAACCTGACGTAATTTAGGTCTATCACGCCGCATAACACTGTAATCAATTACGTCTGTGAAAATTTCAGTATCACGAATTGCAGTTTTTCGAACTAATCCCTCGTTAAGAATAGGTATAGGTATGCCTAAACCAACATACAACGAGGTACCGTAGCGAGTGAATGCAGCACCTTGTAAAAATTCAGGACTCATAGTTTTAGCGTCCCCTTTGACCATTAATGTACCATTAAGATTCTTTGGGCTATGCTGTGTACCTGCACCAATAATATATCCTTGACCGCCGCCTAAGAAAATTTTTGTACCAAAACCAATGGTTTCGTAGTCAGGGTCATTCATAAGTGGGTTGAACTCACCTGCACCAGAATAAGTAGCGTTACGCATATGAGGCAACAGTTTGTTCATGTAAGTATAAATTGTTTCATCACCACAATTAACTGCACAGTTATAGCGTTGGTAACAATTACGGAAGTTCAGTAAATAAAATTGGTTAAGATCATCTTTAGTTATAGTGGTTTTAACTGCTGTTCTAGGATAACAGTCAGTACCATATGCTGTCGCACGTAATTCGACTTCGTTACCGGCAACTAACTCTTGAATTACATGTCCACCACCGTATTCAAATGGTTTTTTTTCACAAAAATTTGTTGCACCAATAAATAGATCAACCGCACCACCAGGATGGCAAACCTCCACATCATTAAACCATGCCCGTTGAATTTTTATCGGTGGATCAGCATGTCCAAGATTAAGGATAGCCCCTGACGAACACATTGCACCAAACGTGCCAGTTGTTACAACATCTACTTCTTTAAAAGCAACCTCTACACCACTGCTTTCTACAAGTTTTTTCATTTCTTCAGCAGTTAAAACTTGAGCATCGCCTTTGAGAATTTTATGGTTAATCTCTTCAATTGTCCGAGTTTTCTGATTTTGTGTAGACAAACGACCTTACCTGGGTATCAATCGAAAAGTAACCCAAACAATATAATATTTGCGCAAAAAATAGATTTAAAAAAACTGCAGATATGGGTTTACCATTGTTTCCATGGTACTTTATCCATATATTCATTAAGACTACAAATAGATTGTCCGTTTGAGTTATTCTTTTTTAGTACATCAACAAGTGCCTCTGCCAGCTGCAGATTAGTAATAACGGGTACATTGAATTCTACTGCCTGCCGTCGGATGATGTAGCCATCTGTTATAATATCTGAATAATCTGTATGATGATTAACAACTGGCACATTAATGACTAAATCAATTTTTTGTTCTTGTAGATAGTCAAGAATGTTAGGATTAACTTGAGCATCTTTAACTTTGTAGAGAACAGTAGTGCTTACACCTGACTCGTTTAGAACATTGGCTGTGTTAGCTGTGGCATATATACGGAAGTTCATTTCTTGGAAAGCTTTAGCTATGGGGATAACACGTTTTTTATTTTCTTGATCACCACCTATGCTAATGAGTATAGCACCGTCTTTTGGTGGGATGTGAACTTCTGCAGCTTGTAGAGCTTTGCTAAATGCGTCAGAAAAGTTTTCGCCTATACAAGCAACTTCACCTGTACTCAACATTTCTACCCCCAAAACTGGATCAGCCCCACTAAGACGCATAAAGCTGAATTGCGGAACTTTAACACCTACATGAGGTGTAGTAGTCATTGGAGATAATTGTATATTGATTTTTTTGCCCAAAATTGCAAGAGTTGCTTGGTCTATCAGATTTATACCACGTGCTTTGCTAACGAAAGGCATCGAGCGGGAAGCGCGCAGATTACATTC
>JAIRJY010000174.1 GCA_031260365.1 Nitrososphaerota archaeon
ATTTTTATTTGTTATTTGCTGTTGTTTCTTTCGAATAAGTTGGGTTTAACACGATTACACTATTGATTGGGTGTATTGCTACCTCAAGATGATCTATTGCCAATGTTTGTTGTTAAAAAGTGACGTTTGAATGCGGATATAGTTATGCAATGTATAGTATGTAAACATATTTTTCTACATATTAGACTTGTAAATTATTTTGTGTTGTTTATGTCTGTTTTTTATGTTTGATTGCAGCAAAAATATACATGTTTTTGTTTTTTTGGGTCTTTTAAGACTGTCGTGTTTATTTTGTAGTCTCAGTTAACTTAAAGAACAAGCAATAAATATACTTACAAAAAATAGGCATCTTTAAACTGGAGTGGGTAAACGGACTGTGTCTCAAGCAACATTTGAAGAAATGAGTGTATCGGATTTTTTCTACCGAAACCGAGACATAGCAGGTTTAACTAATCCGTCAAGAAGCATCTTCGTAGCAATACGTGAAGTGGTAGAAAACTCTCTTGATGCTGCAGAAAGCCAAAAAATTCCTCCTGATGTATATGTCCGGTTATCATTCGAATCTGAAGCTACAAAAGATACTCAAATTTATAAACTCCGTGTCCAGGATAACGGTTGCGGTATCCAACCCCGGTTCATTCCTTCCGCTTTTGGTCAAGTTCTATATGGCTCGAAGTACAAACTCAAACAGGCAAGAGGGACCTTTGGTTTAGGTGGAAAAATGGCTGTTTTGTATGGGCAAATTACAACACATAAGCCAGTTTTAGTGACCTCAAGTACTGGTCAAGAAAAAATTTACAGTTTCAAATTGATGATTGATATCCAGCGTAATAAGCCTATTCTTTTAGACCGTAAAGTTATAACTAATAAGGATAATTGGCGTGGGACAATAATAGAGTTCACACTTGAAGGTGATTATTTACGGGCGATGCCTAAAATTATTGAGTATTTTAAGCAGACTGCCATGGTTAATCCATATGCAAACATTACTTTTGTTGATCCAAAAGGGCGACTTTACAAGTTTACACGTGTTACAACCGTTATGCCTGAACCTCCAACGGAGACGCATCCGCATCCATATGGTGTGGATGTGGAGTTGTTGCAACGTCTTATACAAGTATCTACATGTCTTAACATGTCTACTTTCCTAAGGCAGCATTTTCATCGTGTAGGTGAAATTACTGCTCAAAAGTTTTTAGAATTTGCAGAGCTTCCAGTTAACAAGAGTCCTAAGAAGCTTTCACATGATGAAATAGTTAAGTTAATGCAAAATTTAAAGCGGTACAAAGATTTCTTGCCACCAGACGCAAGCTGTCTCTCGCCTTTAGGAGAAGAGTTGCTCAAGGCAGGTGTTATGAAGGAGTTAAATCCTGAGTGTTTAGTGGTTCATCAGCGTAAACCATCAACATACGCAGGTCATCCATTCATTGTTGAAATGGCGATTGCTTATGGTGGTGGTGTTCCTAAAACTGGTGGTTTTGTAATTTACAGGTTTGCTAATAAAATTCCTCTTCTGTATGATGAGGCAAGTGATGTAGCTTACAAGGTTATTTCAGCTATGAATTGGAGACGCTACAAAGTAACTCCCGATATGCCTATAGCTATTGTTATTCATGTTTGTAGTACAAAGGTGCCATACAAAACTGTTGGTAAAGAATTTATTTCTGATAGAATTGAGGTTCGTAAAGAAGAGGCAAATGCAATACGTGAAGTTTCAAGACAGCTTTCACATTTTTTAACGCGCCAAGAGCATGTGCATATGGAAAAGAAGCGTCTTAGTATTTTTAGTAAATACCTGCCTAGAATTGCAGAGTTTTCTACTACGTTATCTGGGCAAACTAGATGTCCTGACGTAGATAAACTATTGAAGAGTGTGCAAAAATATGGCACAGAAGAAAGCTAAAATTATTGAAAGAAAGCAAGAAGTCCTTAAAGGTCTTAAATCCTTTGGAACTTCAGTATACAATCAGCTTGACCAAGGAATTTTTCCAACAGTCAACATGCCTAGCCGTAGAACTGAAAATATAACTTATGATGAACGTCTGCGTCAATATGTTTTAGGTGAAAAAAGTGTTGGTAGAAGTACTCGAAACATTCGGCATATTAAACCGTTTACACAACTTGCTTGGGTTGCACTGTTTAGTAATGAACTTACCAGTCAACGTAAAACCTCTACTTTACGAGATGTTTACTATTCTGCTCAAGCTTATGAGATGACTTTTTCTGATCAGCAAGAATCAAATAACATTATAACTGACCTTGAAACTCTTACAGGATTTGCCCGTGAAGATTTTAACATTTTTCCAGAAGAACGTAGTGCCATCTTTGGTGACATAGATGTAGCATATACTGTTCCAGGATATGAAGGTAAAACAGTCAACTTAACTAGCCATCCCGATGGTGTGCTTATCGGACCCGCAATAACCTCTTCTGAATTTTTAAAAACTAGTGCTGATAAAATCATAGCAATTGAGAAAGGTGCACTGTTCACTAGATTTATTGAAGAAAATGTTCACAGTAAACATAAATCACTCTTAATCTCATGCGGTGGACAAGCTCCAAGACAAACTCGTAGTTTCATACGACGACTACATGACGAACTTAATTTGCCTGTTTTTATTTTAACTGACGGTGACCCTTGGGGAATGCACATTGCGCAGGTCATCATTTCTGGTTCAGCTAATGCCGCACACCTACGAGAACTAAACACGCCAGATGCAGTTTGGAGTGGAGTTTGGGCAAGTGACATTATAGAATATAAATTACCAACTGATCCATTAGATGAAGTTGACATTAAACGTCTTTATGAATTGCAAAAAGATCCACGATATCAAAATGACCCCATTTGGCAGCGTGAAATCAAAACTTTCCTTAAAATTCGACGAAAAACGGAACTTGAAGCTTTTAGTCGCTATGGTTTAACCTACATTGTAGACAAGTATTTACCTACTAAACTTGAAGCTGGACCAGACATGTCAACTGATTCCCGTAAGAAAAAATAGTTTTTTCTGTTTTGTATATTTTTTATTTCACAAAAGGCAATGTATTGTTTTAAGTTTTAACTAATAATTACAGTTGTAAGTGTTGTTGTTTGTGTATGTATACGTGTAGTGTAGTGATGTAGTTTACTCTATCAAAAGTTCGCGTGAAGAAATAAGGCATTCTTACAAACATAACGTTAAACATGCCACATTTACGTGCTAAACCTTAAAAAAAACACAAAAATAGTATCCTCAAAAATTTATACATGTAATCCTTAGAATAGAAAACATTTTTATTTTTAAAGGCTGTTTTTTTACCTTTTTTATTAATGGTGAGTGAGATAAACAGTTTTTGTTGATTGATGAGGTATTTTTATTAGTCAAGTATATACACTAACCTAAGTCTTCAGGTTGTTGTTTAGGGAGGAAATATCGTGCCGATTCGTCAGCCAATTGTTTGTGTTCTAGGTCATGTTGACTCAGGCAAAACTTCTTTGCTTGACGTTCTTCGTAAATCTAATGTTCAAGTTCGAGAAGCAGGCGGTATAACTCAGCATATAGGTGCTAGTTTTTTTCCAGTTGAAACTTTGGAGCAACTTATTGGTCCTTATATGACTAACTTTAAGACTGGTATTGAGGTTCCTGGTTTACTTATTGTAGACACTCCTGGGCATGAAGCGTTTACTAATCTTAGGCGTCGGGGTGGGAGTGTTGCTGATATCGCGATTCTTGTAGTTAATTCTTTACGTGGGTTTGAGGCCCAGACTTTTGAGTGTCTTGAGATTCTTAAGGCGCGTAAGACTCCTTTTATTGTGGCGGTTAACCAAATTGATCGTGTTCCTGGTTGGAAGCCAACGCGTGGTGCGCCGTTTTTGCAGTCGTATGTTGCGCAGTCTACTTTTGTTCAACAGGAGGTTGATAATCGGTTATATCGTGTTATGGGCGATTTTAGTCGTTTAGGTTTTAAAACTGATAGATTTGATCATATTCGTGATTTTGCTCAAAATGTGGCTTTGGTACCTACAAGTGCTAAGACCGTTGAGGGTTTATCTGAGTTGGTTATGGTGCTTGTTGGTTTAACACAACAGTTTTTAAAGAAACAACTTCAGACAACTGATGGTTCTGCAAAGGGGTCTGTTTTAGAGGTTAAAGAAGAGCCTGGTTTGGGTATGACTTTGAATGCTATTGTTTATGATGGGACTTTGCATAGAGATGATTTAGTTGTGGTTGGTGGTAAGCATGGTCCAATTTCTACGCGTGTTCGTACTCTTTTAGTGCCTAAACCGTTGGATGAAATGCGTGATCCTCGAGATAAATTTGCTAGTGTAGATAATGTTTATGCGAGTGCTGGCGTAAAAATCGTTGCAACTGATCTTGAGGATGCGCTGGCTGGTGCTCCATTGTTTGCTGTGCCAAAAGGTGATGACGTGGCTAAGTATTGTGATCTTATAACTGAAGAAGTTGGTAGAGTTCGAATTACCAAAGAAATAGATGGTGTTATTGCTAAAGCAGACACTTTGGGTTCACTTGAAGCTATGGCTGAGATTCTTAAAGCTAATAATGTGCAGGTTCGAAGTGCTGATGTAGGTGATATAAGCAAACGTGATGTTATTGAAGCCTCTGTAGTTAAACAGCGTGATCCTTTGGTTGGAGCAATATTAGCTTTTGGAGTGAAAATTTTGCCTGATGCTGAAGAAGAAGCTGAAGCTAATGGCGTTAAAATCTTTCGGGACTCCATAATCTATAGCCTTATAGATAATTATCTTAAGTGGGTTAAGGAAAAGCGTGAACGTAAAAGTGAAGAAGAATTTGATGCCCTTGTTAAACCTGGTAAATTATTAGTGTTACCAAACTGTATTTTCCGCAGAGCTAAACCTCTAGTTGTAGGCGTTGAAGTTCAAGGTGGTAGGCTAAAACCACGTGTGTCGCTTATCCGTGTAGAAGATAGTTCTGATCTTGGTGAGGTCCAGCAGGTTCAAGATGAAGGCAAAGCGGTTAGTGAAGCCAAAACGGGTGAACAAGTAGCGATTTCTATGGATAAACCAATAGCAGGTAGGCACATTTTTGAGTGTGATGTATGCTATGTAAAAGTTCCAGAAGACGATGTTAAAAAACTGTTCGCTAACCATCTAGATGATTTAACAGAAGCAGAAATAGCTGTTCTCAAAGAATACGTTAAATTAATGCGCAAAAAAACAATGTTTTGGGGAGGAATGTTGCCACTATAATACACCAATAGATAATAACGGTGATACTGACGATTTTTAGCCGCCGCCGATTGGTGGTAAAATTATTA
>JAIRJY010000143.1 GCA_031260365.1 Nitrososphaerota archaeon
ATCAAGAATATTATCGTAATACCATAACAGCTATTGGTCAAAAATTAGGGTTTGAGATTATTGATCCGTGGAAACGTGAAAAATGTTTCTACAAAAACGGTGCTGAAGACTCTGGTAACTCGGACGATTGTAGATATCATAGTATTGTGCAGCGTGATCTTGATGATGCTGATTTGTGTGATATAATGGTGGTGTATTTACCGACACTTAGTGCTGGTGCCTGCATGGAGATGTTTTATGCAAAACGCAAAGGTAAAACAGTTATAGTTGTTTCAGATATGCCTCAACTTAGTCCATGGATTAAAGTCCACTGTAATGTTGTAATCAAAAATTTTGACCTGTTAGAAGAAACGCTGAGCAAATTCAAATAACTACATTAACTAATATTTTTGTGAATTGATGTGTGGGTTACTTGTTTTGTTGTGGTGCTTGGTTGTTGTTGTGAGATACAGTGAATTGTTCCATAACCATTTACTAGATCTGTACAGTCTATGCCAACAACTTTTCTGTTCGGGAACAGTTTCTGTAAAATTGATAATGCTATCTTGTCATTTTTGTGATTAAAAGTTGGCATAAGCACTTTTGTGTTTCCTATGTAAAAATTTGTGTAACTTGCAGGAACAATATATTCGTTGCTAACATTATTTGGCATTGGTAATTTGATAACGTTAATTTGGTTGCCGTCTTGATCTGTTGAGTTTTTTAAAATTTCGTAATTACCTTTTAATGCTTCAAAATTTTGGTTTGAAGGATCTTCTTCATAGGCGCAGACGATTGTTGTGGGGTTTACGAATCTTGCTAAATCATCAATGTGACCATCAGTGTCATCGCCACAGATGCCGTTTTTAAGCCAAATGAAATGTGTAATGTCTAAATGTTCTTTTAGATATTTTTCAATATCTGTCTGTGTTAAATTAGGATTTCTGTTTGAGTTAAGTAGACATTGTTCAGTAGTTAAGAGTGTGCCTTTGCTGTTTACGTCAATAGAGCCGCCTTCCATAACTATCTGCGGTTTAAAACATGGTACCTGTAACGTTTTGTTAATTACTTGAGGTATATCTTTGTCTTTAAGTAAATCGTCATATTTTTCGCCCCAGCAATTAAAAATCCAGTTTACCATGGCTAATTCCTGTTTTTTATTAACGATAAATGTTGGACCATAATCACGAAACCAAACATCCGCGTAATCAAACATAAAGAAAGCAATTTTAGAGACATCAACATTTACCTCCTGTAGCATACACATAACTTTCTCTTTCATAATCTGATTCTTTATGAATAGGTTTACTTTTTCGCTTTCATGAATTTCCTTAATTATTTGAACGTATGTAGCTTCAACTTTTTCGACACAATCCGGAAAAGTTAATGGGTCATGTGGCCAACTAAGCCATATTGCATCATGTGGTTCCCATTCTGCGGGCATACGATACCCCAATTCAACAGGTGTTTTTGCAGTTAATTTTTCAGACATTGTTTTACTATACCTCATATGAACTGTTTTTCAGTTAATGACATGTATGTATCAGGTCGCCTGTTTTTAAGAAAACCCCAACCTTCACGAATACGCTTGTTAAATGTCAAGTCAATTTTGACTATTAACGTTTCTTCTTTTTTATTGTCTGCTTTAGCAAGAACGCAGCCAAAAGAGTCACATACAAAACTTCCGCCCCAAAAATCAAGCTCGCTCTCTTCACCAACACGATTAACCGCTGCAACATGTACACCATTTACTATAGCATGACACCGCTGAACCGTCTGCCATGCATCATACCAATCTCCATCAGCCGATGTATGATCTTTAATGTATCCTATAGCTGTCGGATAAAACAAAATATCTGCCCCTTTAAGAGTGCAAATTCTAGCGGCTTCAGGGAACCATTGATCATAACAGATAAGCACAGCAATCTTTGCATAAGCAGTGTCGTAAACTTTGTAACCTAAATCACCTAACTCAAAATAGTTTTGTTCATAAAACATAGGATCCTGTGGCACATGTATTTTACGATACGTTTCAAACAGTTTTCCATCAGCATTAATTACCACTGTTGAATTGTAAAATTTGTCATTTGAAGCTTGTTCAAATAATGGTACAATTATAACAATTTTGTGCTTTTTTGCTAATTCAGAAAAAATAGCTGTGGATTTGCCCGGTATGGTTTCAGCATACTTCTTTACATATGCCTGCTCTTCTTGAGGAAAATAGCGCATACTGCATAATTCTTGCAGACACAAAATTTGAGCACCTTTTTCAGCTGCCTGCTCAATTTTAGTAACTATCAACTTTAAATTAGCATCAATGTTTTCTGAAACTGACATCTGAATAAGTCCAATTGTTACAGTTTTTTCCGTTTTAACGTTTGACTCTGCTGATATTTGTATCCCTGCCGACATACTCCTGTATATTGTTTATATGGAAAAACCTTTTCCTTTAATTTTTAAGAGTATACATACGTGCGTAAAAAAAAGTTGTACCCATATGTGGCTGCCTTGTTTATGCAGTGTTTAGAAATTATTGTTTTATTAGGTAGTCTTTTAAGCATTAAATGTATCAATAGTTTAAAGATAGGGGGTAGTTAGTCTGATGTCTTATAATGGTGTGTTTAAGGACGAATCACGGCTTGATATAAACTATCTTCCAACTTGTATATTACATAGAGATTGTGAGAGTCGTCTTCTTCTAGAATTTTTTAGTTTTTTAACTCGCTGTCCTGGTCGTATGGCACAGCGTGTTATAGTAACTGGTGATGTGGGTACAGGTAAAACTGCATTATGCCAAACTTTTGGTAAATACATTAGTATTGAAATTGGTAAAAAAGGAACAAAATTTCGGTACATACATGTTAACTGCCGTGAGTATCGTGGAAATCTTGCTCAAATTTTACATCAAGTCGTAACAGTTTTTCAACAAAATTTTCCTGCTCGCGGGTTTTCAGCTGAGGAAATTCTGAAAACTCTTCTACAAATACTTGAAGAAGAGCAAGTGTTTATAATTTTAACTCTTGACGAGTTTGACAGTTTAATAGAAAAAGAAGGTTCAGATACTGTTTACAAACTTACCCGATTACAGGAAATGCAGCAAGGCAAGACACAACGTATTTCTTTTATATTTATCCAACGAAGCCTAGAGTCACTTAAAAATTTGGATGATAGCACTCAGAGTACTTTGCAGCGTAACATTGTTAATCTTGAACGTTATGGGTGCGAATCGTTAGTGGACATTTTAACTGATCGTGTGAAATCAGCATTTGAACTTGCTACAGTTTCTGAAGATGTAGTGGGTTTAATAGCTGAGTTAGCGTGTACTGAAACAGGAAATGCTCGTTTTGGTATAGAATTGCTGTGGCGATCAGGTAAATATGCTGATGCTCGCGATGCACAGCAGGTTGAACCTGAGTTTGTACGTCAAGCTGTCTCTGCTATAATACCCTCAGTTAAACGTAGTGAACTTGATGATTTAGGTTTACATGAGAAAATGTTGCTTCTTGCTATAGCTCGCTTCTTTAAAGAAAACAAGGAAGCGTATGCAACGTTAGCAGAAACTGAAGAAGCTTACTCTGTTATATGCGAAGAGTATGACGAGGAACCTTATAGTCACACGCAATTATGGAAATATATACAATATTTCAAACAAGCAGGTATAATTAACACAAAAGTTGGTTCTACAACTTTACGTGGTCGTTCAACAATGATCTCTCTACCCTCTGTTCCTGCAAAAGAGTTAGAGCAACAATTATACAAACTCCTCACCGGAGTTTTTAGGTGATTGTAGATGGAACTTGAAGAAGTTTTTTCATCAAAAACTCGTATAAAAATTTTAAAACTACTTAACCAACAGGGGCAACGTAACGTTTCAGATATAGCACGGCGTGTTAAAATAAACTATACAGCTGCAGATAAACACTTACGACTTTTAGAAGCTGAAGGACTTTTAAAACTATATACGTACGGTAAAAGATTTCGACTATACAGCTTCAATGAAACAGCTGAAAAAGCAAAAGCTGTACAAAATCTAATACGTGCGTGGGAACAGAATAAATAACGTTGAGGTATACAGCAAATGACTATGATTGATGTTTCAGAAAAAACTGAAATTTTGCGGGAAGCAATTGCTTCAGGTGTAATACGACTTAAACCTGAAACTATTCAACATATAAAAGATGGAAAAACCGCTAAGGGTGATCCATTATATACCGCTAAGATAGCGGCTATTTTGGCTGCTAAGAAAACCAGTGAGTTAATCCCTCTTTGTCATCCTTTACCTTTAACTAGTGTAGAGGTTTATCCTAAATTAGTTGATGAAACAACTATAGAAGTTTCTGTAGTAGTTAAAACTCGTGCACAAACTGGTGTAGAAATGGAAGCTCTATCTGCGGTGTCAATGGCTTTATTGACCATTTGGGATATGACCAAGCAGTATGAAAAAGACACAGATGGTCAATATCCTTCAACAGTAATCCAAAATATACATGTCATACGTAAATACAAACAACAACAAATTTGATGATGTGTATGAGTGAAACCTCAAAACAACATAGAGAGTGCGCGCCAAAAAAACTTAATTTTGTAATTTATGTTTGTAGTTCTTCACGTTATCAACAAATGATGAAAGGCGAAACGGTTTTAGACTTAGGTGGGGAACTTGTTCAAACTTTGATTCAAACTGCCGGTCATACTGTGTTATATAAAAAAATTCTTTTGGATGACAAAGAAATGATTGCTCAAGCTTTTTATGACTGTTTGTCTGCGACTGATTTGGATGTGATTATTTTTTCAGGTGGTACAGGTGTTGCATCTACAGATGTAACTATTGAAACTGTTTTACCTCTGCTGGAGAAAACTTTGCCCGGATTTGGCGAGTTTTTTAGGAGTATGAGTTTTAATGAAGTTGGTTCTGCTGTGGTGTTGTCTCGTGCAATTGCGGGTGTTGCAGGTGGTAAAGTTTTTTTTTGTGTTCCGGGTTCTCTTAATGCTGTGAAAATTGCTGTAGGAAAACTTATTTTACCTGAGGTATCTCACATCGTTAAACATGTACGTGAATAGTGATGAGACTATGCGATAATTTCGGCAGACCTTTACTTAATCTGAGGATATCTGTTACTCAGCGGTGTGATTATGCTTGTACATATTGTCATAGGGAAGGCGAATTTAAACATGCAGACAGCTATAGCAGTACAGAGGACATGACTTCTGAAGAAATTGTACGTATAGCTGAATTGGCGATTGATTTAGGTATTACGCGGGTA
>JAIRJY010000152.1 GCA_031260365.1 Nitrososphaerota archaeon
AAATAAGTCGTATCCTTCCATTTCAGCAAAATTAGCACCTACTATAAGATCAGTAACAGTTTGAATGTGCGGATTATCCTTAGGAACTTTGACTTTAATAGTGTAGTAACCACTTTGACTTCTAAGGTGATAATAAACACCAAGATTAACACCTAGATCTAACCCTGTAATTGCCACAATAGATGTTTGAGAATCCGTATCGAGCATTGCTTTGACTACATCGCGATGAGTTTCACTGTCGGCAATAAAGACAGCCCTACCTAAAACGTTGGTTTGAACTTGAACTTTTCCATTCAACTTACCCTTAACGGCTACAACAAACTCTTCACTACAACTACTCTTCTTGTGCAATTGACTTTTCCTCCATCATTGTCATTACATCTGTAGATTCGCATGATGATGCTACAGAGGCTTTAGCTTCTTTAGATGATGATTTAGGTTGTTTTAAGGTGTTAAGAAGTTTCACAACACCGTCAATTATTGCCTCTGGACGTGGTGAACATCCAGGAATGTAAGCTGTAACTGGGACAACCTTATCCGCGCCACCTACAACATTATAGTTACCTTCAAAGATTCCACCGCTACAAGCACATGCGCCAACAGCTACAACAAATTTTGGCTCAGGCATTTGCTCATAAACACGTAATAAACGCTCAGAACACTGCTGAGTGACACACCCACTAACTATAAGTACATCAGCATGTCTAGGGGAAGCTTCAAGTTTTATGCCAAACCGTTCTACGTCATATTTTGGTGTAAATAACGCGACAATTTCAATGTCGCAGCCATTGCAAGCACCACTGTTAAAGTGTATAAACCAAGGAGAATTTACTCGAGCCCATGTTTTTGGGTTAACCATTAATCTTTTCCTCCGTCTAAAAGAATAAAACCTGAAGCGAGAAGTATGCCTAAGTATAAAACAAGTAGAAGAGGGTTTATGCTAGCAATTGCTACAGAGGCAAACGCAAGGGTGAGTATTGTTGAATCGAAAATTACAAAATAAATCAGGTACTTGTAGAGAGAAATGTTAAGTTTAGGGCTGTTAAAGACAACTTTTTCTCCGCAGGCATAACCCATTTCATGATTAACATCATGCTTAGTTTTAGGTGCTAAGTGTCGTCCTATTGCGTAAATTGCATATGCAGAGATAAATATTAAGATAAATGCAACTATAGCACTAGTAAATAAAGGAAAATCAGACAATCTATGTTAGCCCTCCAAGTCTAAACATTTTCTACACCATGTTCCTCATCACAGCAATTACTAGATACATTAAAGTTGCTATGGCAATTATTAACTCGCTGGATATTACAGACGCTAGTAACGCAAAAATAAGACAATACAGTAACATTGAAAGTAATGCTTAACAGGTTAGCCACAAAAAAACTATTTTTTTCAGTCAAGCCCATAAAAACGAGTTGACCTATATTCTTGTGCTTTTCCATAAGACCCCGATCTACAGTATATGAAATATCTGGCTATTTAAATTTTTTAATCAAAAAACGTCGCTATCTTTTCCCAAAAATAGTTCCGCTTTTTTCTTTGGTTTTTTCATGTGCGTTCTCCGTTTAATATTTTGTTTGATAGCCACATCCAGACTTCAGAAGGCATTTTTCGAAAAGCCTGATTGGGAGTTCTAGCATAATGCATATTAAGACTCCCATACATCCGATCATTATACCAATAATCAGCTCATCAAAAGAACCATCTACCTCGATGATTCTCGTAAAAATCAAACCATTTCTCAACATTACCTACTGTATGGCATAAATGGGTATAAACTAACCTCGCGGTATTCGCCAAAACTCTACAAACTTTATCAGAATACCAAAATAGAAATTTTCTAGGAGTGTAGCAAAGTGTTTTCTGCGCTGAGTTTTTATAAAAATCGCTTCCGTCGGAGTTTGTCCACTTTACACAGAGGCTTTTTTGCGTTCTATTCCCAAAATTATCAAGACCTCTAAAATCGAGAAAATTCGACAAAGTGGTACTTGTCCACAAAACAATAATCAAAACCATTCTGAAAGTGGGACATGCTCACTTTTTGCGTGGGCATTTTGGCGTTGGCGTGGGAAGTGCGCATCTACATGTTGCTTCGCAACACGTTGCATTTTGGACAAACAGCACGGGCATACACTGTCACAAAGGCGGTGTTTGTTGTGGCGATTTTTTATATGGACATAAAAATTATTGGCGTGGTTCGGGACGCTCAGCAACTGGTGTGGCGGTGTACCATGCGGGGGAAAAGTTGCATGCGATTGCTCATGTAGCCTATCAATCTAGTGAAAAGTTACAGGGCAAAAGCGGAAAAATTACTCAGGATTGTAGAAAAAAGAAAGACATTGTACACAGCGAAATATTATTGCCCGACAACGCATTCGAAGAATACCGTGTTAGACAATCTCTTTGGAACACCGTAGAAGCAAGCGAGAAACACGATGACACACAATTAGCGCAAGAATTTATTTTTGCACTTCCTCGCGAGTTTGACGTATTTAGATAGTAATCTTATCAATGCAACCTTAAGAACAGACAGAACTTTACATAACCCGGCAACATCAATACA
>JAIRJY010000183.1 GCA_031260365.1 Nitrososphaerota archaeon
GGATTTGTTGTAAACCAAAAAAACGCAGAAAAAAAAACAGTGCTACAAAAGGTTAATGAAGAAAAAAAATCAAAACATACAAAAATTGGTGCATGTTTAACTTTTACTATTCATACTAAAGGTTCAACAACAATTATTGACTGGCATAATCAAAACAAACACAGCAAAAATTTTTCAATTAACCAGAAAACTCAAATTTACCGTTTGCGTAACTGGCAACGGCGGATAAAGGCTACAGGTTCAGCAGAAAGGAATTTAACTTATGCACTAACTGAAATAACTAAAACAGCGAATAATCTGGATATACCAAAAAATGTTTTGGAAACTGCAACAGTTATTTACCGAAAAGCAGTAAAAGAGCGTTTAATTAATGGTCGCTCAATTCAATGTATAGCAACAGCCTCACTTTATTTAGCATGTAGACAATGTGGACATCCGAAAACATTTAACGACATCGCATACACTTCAACAGTAAACAAAAAAAAGTTAGGAAAAGATTACCGTTTTTTGATAAAAAGATTGAACTATTCAACACCACCACTTCAACCAAACCAGTACGTAGCCAAATTTTCCAACAAAAAATTATCACAAGAAAAAATTGAAGAAATAACACATAAAATTCTTGTAGCCGCAAAAGACAACAAACTTACTGCAGGTCGCAGTCCAATAGGTATAGCGGCAGCTGCAAGTTATATCGCACTGATTTTGATTGATGAACGTAAAACTCAAAAAGAAATTGCAGATATTGCACAAACCACTGAAACAACCATCAAAAACCGTTACAAAGAACTTGTAAATAGATTAATGTTTGAAATAAGTCTTTAGTGCGCTTTTTTGTCTCTTTATCGAGTGTTTGTATTTTATGTATATTTGCAAAAATGGGTTAAAACAAAAATCAGTACGCTATATACAGAACAAAATAACAGGCACTTTTTTAAGAGATGTTTTTTTATATTTATGGATATGCCCTATAAATTTACTTTCGATTTATCAAAGGTACCAAGGTTTTTCTTTACTGAACTTGCTATGGCGAGTTACCATACAGGTATACATACAACTGTCTTAAATGCCTCTGTGGATATAATAAAAAAATTCAAAATTGAAGAAACAACAGGGCTAAACATTAATGATGCCATAGTTTTGCTTAACGACTTAATAGACATACAAGCAGAAAACATGATTGAACGCAACAAATTTTTAGAAAGTAAAAAGAGGGCACTTTTACTTCCACATTGTTCAAGAAAATATTTAGACAGCCGGTGTAAAGCAATTTTTGATACAAACATTCCTAGCTACGTTTGTTTAAACTGCTCTGATGATTGTCTTGTTAATCAAGCAGATAAAATAGCCAAAGAAAAAGGTTATGACGTTTTTGTTTTGTCAGGTGGCAGTTGTATTTCTAAAATTATGAATAGTCCAAAATATGAAGGAGTTATTGGTGTGGCATGTGGCGAAGAAGTTAAAATGTTACGCCCATTATTAAACAACATGAATATTGCAGGACAAGCTATATCATTACTAAAAAATGGTTGCGCAAACACTGTTTTTAGCATAGAGACACTAGAGAAAACCCTTTAAATTCAGATACCAATAAAAACCCAAAGTTTAGAAACAGTAGTAAGACACATCAGAATTTTGGTAAATATTACGTTAAAGTTTAAGAAAAGAAAATGAAAAGAAGAACATTATCATTTTACTATTTCGCGTTTCTTCCAGCGCAGATTCTTACATTTACATTTACGGCACTTTAATGCTGTTTCTGCATTTCGTGCACCACAGTCGCGGCAAATTTTCATGTACAATCTGTTCTTTTGAGCGATTGTTTTCTTAACTGGATCTAATATCGGCATTGATGTTATCCTTCTGCTCCATTTGATGGCTAACTGGCAGATATATCTTTTGTCCAAACTTTATAAGTTATTTGATCACATCAATTGTAACATAAGAACGAATGCCGTCTATGCCTCTGATATTGTAGAGTTTTTGGAGTAACTGTATCAAGATTTTCACGTTCAACCATATAATTAAAGCACCAACATTACCAGCGATGCGAAGTTCCTAGAAATCGTTAACTGCTGAATTTGCTTATACACATTGATACGTTTTACTGGCGAAATTTTAGCAAAAATAAAACAGATTTAGATGGTATACCTAAGCAACAATACCTTTGCCAGTAAAACATCAATAATCCTCTTTGGCTAGTTCGGATGTAACCACGAATTTAGTTTGCGAAGATGGAGACATTTAGAACCTGATGACTTACACTTAAGTAATTGCCAACTCGTTGTTTAGCATGTTGTATGTATATGTACTAGTTAACCTTCTTGTTCATAAACAGTGTTTAAAAAGTTGTATTGAACTTCTAGTTAATGAACCAAAGTCTTCCCGTTTGCATTTGTTAAAGCAAATCGTTTCATTAATAACAATAGCAAAACTTTCTTAAGAATATAACTAGCACTAAAAATGATGATTTTATCAATTCTTCGCTGTCAGATTTCTCTAAAAAACTGTTTTCAACAAGTTTTTAACTATTTGCGTACAAAATTTATTGAGATCAAATGTTTATTGTATTTTAGTGATCTAAATAATAAAAAACAGGAGATAAAAATCAAGATACATGCAAGTTTATGGAGTTAATCTTACTCTATCTCGCGGGTACAATGTTGTTTCACGAATATTTTTTCGACCGGAGAGAATCATGGTCAAACGTTCAAGTCCGATAGCCCAACCAGCATGAGGAGGCATACCCCAGTCAAACGTTTGAAGATGGTACTTGAAAAATTCAGGATTTAAGCCCTTTTCTTGCATTCTATTAACAAGTTGCTCTTTATGTTCAATCCTTGTCCCGCCAGAAACGAGTTCTATATAACGCCACATGAGATCAAAGCCTTCACAAATTTCAGGTTTGTCTTTTCGTGGCTTAATGTAGAAAGTTTTAGCTTTTGATGGCCAATCAGTTACAAAATAAAAAAAAGGGTAAAGCTTACTCAATTCGCGAAATGCTTCCGTTGGAATGTCCTCACCCCAGAGAATTTCTACACCATGTTCTTTTAGACTTTCAAGGACTTCTGTGTAGGTTAAACGTTTGAAAGGAAGCTCCGGAATGTCAAATTTATACTTAAGCGTATGTAACTCTTTATCGCATTTTTTGTTAACAGTCACAAAAACATGGTGGATAACCTGTTCCAGAAAAGCCATCATATCATCTGCGTCAGCAAATGCCTGTTCAACATCCACGCTTGTAAATTCACTTAAATGTCGTCTAGTGTGAGATTCTTCAGCTCTGAAGAAAGAACCTACCTCAAAGACTTTTTCCATACTCATAGTTAATTGTTCTTTGTAAAGCTGTGGACTCTGGGCAAGATATGCAGTTTGATCGAAATATTTTACGCTAAAAAGCTCTGCGCCGCCCTCTGTTGCAGAAGCGATAATTCTTGGAGTTTGAACTTCGAGATAATCCTTATCAAATAAAAAACTGCGAATTGCTTGTAGAGCGGTGTGTCGAATTTTAAAAACTGCAAGAGTAGTTTCAACGGTTAAGTCAAGAGCGCGAGCATCAAGTCGTGCTTCAATACTTGCAGGAGTTTTACCAGTAATATCTATTGGCAGCTGTTCAATTGCAATGTTTAAAAGTTTAATTTGCGTAGGGATTATTTCGATACCGCGTGAAGTCATGTTTGTCTTTTTTACAATACCACGTACAGCTATGCTGAAACGTTTCTGTAACAGCTCAGTTTTCTGCAATACCGCAGGATCTACACGATTCCTTAGGACAGTTATTTGTATAGTCCCTGTACAATCTTGCATAACAATGAAACGGATACCACCAAGATCACGAACTTCTTGAACCCAACCAAACAGGATAACTTCTTGACCATTTAAATCTGGAGAAACACTATTGACATTATGAGTTCTTACCCAGTCACCAAGGAAGTCCATTACAATTTCAACCATTAATCTGCAAATTCAACACGAATAGACATCTTTCGTATGTTTTGAGCAATACCTTTGAGTGTAGATAAATCAAATGGTAACTGCTGACCACGCTTACGCTTTAAAATGACACGAGTTTCAGTTGTTCCATCTGGCAGCCATATAGTATTAATTGTGAAAATACTAAAAGGAACAAAAAGATCTTCAAGAAACTTGCGGTCATCAACACCGTGCTCAAGAATCCGCACATTTTTGCCTGTTTCATCACCTAAAGCTTTGACTATTTTACCGCCATAACCTAGTAATCGTGGCACATCACCGTGCCCCACAAGAATTGCTAAGGTTTTTTCTATTTCAACTGCTTTATAAAAACAAACGTTTTGAAGCGTAGGATACTTATCTTCCATGTTGAGAAGAGTACGGGCGATTCTTAGGTCTAACTCACTAATTTCACCAGTTCTCACTTTAGCAGAACATTTCTGGCATAGCATGCCGCTTTTTAAGCAGAAACTGCACAGTTCGGTTTTCATGATTGAATCGCCTTTTTATTGTAAACAGGAACAGCAACCGAATTTCTTGAGCGTTCAACGTTGAAGAGTTATTTCAATCGTGCTTACATTGCTGAGTTGTGTTTCCTCGTCTTGAGGTTGAACTTGATCGGTTCCAATCGCAATTGCCCTGATTTTTACGCCTGGAAGGAATTTGCGTCTTACAACTTCAGCTACGTCAATAGCTCTACTAATTGCTTTTCCTCGCGCTTTAATGTTAACTTCTTTAGCTCCACCATGGAAAAAGGTTATGCAAGCAAGCACATAGTTCATTACTGGTTTCTTACCGACCAACACTGCATTTGCTTCTGACATGGCTTTACTCCTAAATCAACATTTTAAGATGCGGTTTAAGTATTTTTTTTTCGAGCATAAATACATTGTGGTACGATATACTTTTTCTAGTTTAAAACCCAGAAGTTATACAACGCAACTAAAAACTAAACGTGTTACATACATCACAAACTAAACAACCCAAATAAAATCTTGCACGTTTTAACATTTTTCCATAATCACATTACTGCTTTAATGGATAACAAAAAATCAGCAAATGCCACACAATCGTTACTTACATTAACACAAATTTTAATTGCGTGTAAGTTATCAAATTTAATACATCATACGCACCACAGCAGGGAGAATAAAATGAACACACAACATGACTGGTTTAAAATTTTGACCAAATGTAAAAACAATGTTGAAGAAGCAATAAAACCACATCTAAAAACTTTAAATGAACCACAACCTGACCTAGGAAAAGGTGCAGGTGGAGATGCAATGAAACCAGTAGACTTAGCTGCGGAAAAAGCCATTGTTAACACACTACAGAGTCATGACATTTCATTTTCGTTAATCAGTGAAGAATCAGGTTTTGAAAAGTATGGCAACAATCCAGAAGAATGTTATATAACAATTGACCCAATTGATGGCACAACTAATCTGTTACGTGGATTACCGTTCTACGCCTCATCGATTGCTGTTTCAAAAAAACCAGTCATTTCAGAAGTTTACGCTGCCTTAGTTGCTGACTTATATCATGACATCACATATATAGCACAAGAAAATAAAGGTGCGTATCGCGATGGTAAAAAAATTAAAACCTCACAAGTTTCAAGCCTTCAAGAAGCTGTACTTGGAATTGATCTTAACACTTACAAAGTTACAGAAATTGCACCTAAACTAACTGATTTAATTCAACAGACAAAACACATCAGACATTACGGTGCCAACGCTTTAGAACTATGTTATGTTGCTAATGGATTAACTGACTCTTTTGTTGACATACGAGGAAAACTACGTACTACAGACGTAGCCGCAGGTTTTTTAATAATTAAAGAGGCAGGCGGTATAATAACAGACCCAAACAAACAACCAGTTAACGTTAAATTAGATCCCAAACAAACTCTAAAATTTGTAGCATCAGGCAACACTAAAATCCATGACACAATCCTCGGGTTAGTCAAGCTTTAAAATAACCCCTTTTTCTTACACACAGTTCATCAAAAACTAAAATCGACAATAATTCAAATTTAATTGTTTTATAGCAATAACCAAGTCGCATGTTAAAAAATAGTTAAAGAATTCCATGTTAATTTTTGCATTTTGTTAACGTAAATGGGCAATATCTAGAAAATATTCGGAGTATGCCGTGTGTTAACCTGTCAATTCAGTTAAAAATTTTTTAACACTAAAAATGGTGTTACATAAAATTTATTGGAACCGACATCTTTACTGTATTAGGGATAGTTAAATTTGTCTTCCGAAAATGATGATAATTTACCGGAATGGTTCAAAAAACGTCGGACACCATCATCTAAAGACCCGTTTTTTGGCAACATAGATAACATGTTTCACGAAGTAGAGGAGATGATAGAGGACAAGTTTAAGATTTTCCACGAAAAATGGTCGAAGGAGTATATTAAGGAACGTAAGTTGTCAGATGGAAGTACTGTTAAGGAACTTGGACCATTTGTGTATGGATACAGTATGAAGATTGATTCGGATGATAATCCTGATATTCAGAAATCTGTAACCCTTAAAAGTCACAAATGTCCTGAGATTAAAGATGAGTGTGAGCCTCTTGTTGATGTTGTAAATAACACAGAGGAGATTCATGTAGTTGTTGAATTACCTGGTGTTGAGAAAACGGATATTAAGCTATATGGCACTGAGAATTCTTTGACAATATCAGTGGATACATCATCACACAAATATTATAAGGAAATAGAGTTGCCGGTCAAAACGTGCATTATAGAGGCAAAATCAACTTATAAAAACGGTGTTTTAGAAGTGGTGATTCCTAAACTTTAATCCTCAGGCAATTCTAAAGTGACTAAAGGAGAACATAAGTTAAACTAAAAGGCTAAATGTCCCATGTTTTCATAGATATTTACAGTGTGAACTGTTGATTGCTAGTAATAACTTTGAAATAGAAACTTTGAATGCTGTTTGCAGACAAGCTAAAATATCAGGTAAACTGTCAGGGGAAAACATTAATGAACTTTATGAACTTTTTGGGCAACGGTTTACTAAAGCATTAGACGCACTAAAAGAGAATAGGGTTAAAAAATACGTGTTTAACCCCAGTACACGCGTGGTTTGGATTGTTATAGGTCGTGAACGAGACTATTTGATTATACCAGAAGCAGAATATTGTACCTGTGACGATTTTTATTTTAGAGTGTTAGATAAAAAAATTCACATGTGTTATCATCTTTTTGCCCAGAAAATCGCGCAAAATCTAGGATGGTTTGAAATTATTGACACTAACGATAGAAACTATGACATGCTTATGAAAGAATGGAAAAAAACATCAGATAAAGACGAGATTTACTAAAAATTGCTATACATCACTCCATACTTAACAGAACAAAGAAAGCTACACCTTAAATATTTAAGGCACTACAATGGTAAGTAACAAGGAGAATCTCAATGGAACTAAGTGCATATTTCACAACATTACAATATCTCATTATGGGCGCAACAGCAGTTGCTATAACGTTAATCTTCCTTTACGTTTATCATAGCAGTAGGGAAGAAAACGAAGAAGAAACAGAATAAATATTTCTTTTGCCCAAAACTACTCTTTCTTAATATTTTACTGAGTTATGCGGTTTTTGATGCAATTCAGAATTAAAATAATTTGGGAGGGTAAATGTTGACTAAATGCGCCTAAACAGTTTAACGCTTACTTCTTCACCTTTGTTTATGTACTGCTGGTTTTCTGGAATTTCAACAAACCCATCGGCTTTAGTCAGAGTTGTAATAGCACCAGATGCTTCAGCAACAGGTTCAGCGACTAAACGACCTCTTTCAATATCTAACATGAGTTTAACCATAACAAAAGTTCGTCGACCTTTTGCAGAAAACAGTTTTGCATCAGTAAATGCTCTAATTGACCGCATATCATGTAAAGTTTTACCACAAAGGCGTAAAAGAACCGGATGTACAAGCAGATAAAACATTAATAGCGCTGCTGTTGGGTTACCAGGTAATGAAAAGACTGGTTTATTCTGTATAAAACTTATAGTTGTGGGTTTTCCCGGTTTAACTGCGATGCCGGAAATGACTACACCAGGTTTGCCAAGGGAATCAACAATTTGAGGTGTATAATCATGAGGTCCAACAGAAACTCCGCCAGAAGTAATCACTGCATCTGCTGAAGATAAAGCAATTACTAAGGTTTTTCTTAGAACTGTTTTATCGTCAGGGATAGTCCCAAAAAGTATTGGTTTTGCGCCACATTCCATAACTGCAGTGCTTAAGCTGTAAGTATTGATATCAAAAATTTTTCCTGCAGGTAATAATTTGCCAGTTTCAGTAATTTCATTGCCTATAGATAAGATAGCAATTATTGGAGGTTTAAAACAGCGAATTTTAGTTAATCCTAAAGCAGCTAAAGCACCAATTTCTGGAGCACCTAATACTTGACCAGCATTAAGAACGGTTTCGCCATATTTTATGTCAGAACATTTTTTCATAACGTTCGTATTTGTTGCAATAGCTGTGTAAATTTGTAATTTATCATCATCCACTATTTGGATGTCTTCAAGCATAACAACAGCATCAGCACCTTCAGGTAAAGGAGCACCTGTAACAATTTCAACTGCTTCACCTTTATGTAAAACGGTTTTTG
>JAIRJY010000156.1 GCA_031260365.1 Nitrososphaerota archaeon
GGTATGGTTCCAGAAGTAGATATTTGTTATGAAACGTTTGGAGCGCAAGCTTTAGATCTTGTTGAGCGTTACATAGATTTTGAGCAGCTCATAAAGTTAGCAAAAGTACCCAATCAAAATGTGGTAGATTATGTAGCGTTTGTTGAAAAATTTAAAAAACTTTTAATTAATTATCCGGTTAATTTTGATAATATGGTGTAGTCTGGTTGTTTGTAGATTTTAAAGTAGATGGAAAAGCTATTGTTATAGTTGGTGGAGGCTCTGAATGTTATCGTAAAATTCAAAATTTTCTTGACAGCACCGCAAAAATCACAGTTGTTAGCAGAGAATTTTCTGAAGGGATAAAAACTGTTGCTGCGCAAGGAAAAATAAGTTTAAAGCAAGCTCACATTGTTGATGTAAAAAAGTTTATTGAGCAGTTAAATCCTACACCATACATGTTGTTAGCTATCACAGACGATTCAGAGTTAAATAGTCAACTTGTAATGGCGGCAGAGGCTGTGGGTTGTATAGTGTATTGTGTGACTGATCCGTCTTTATGCAATTTTGTTTTCTCAGCGGTTGCACGTATTGGAGATGTTAGGATTGCGGTTTCTACTGGAGGGAGAAGTCCAGCGATGGCTATGGAATTACGGAAGAGAATTGAAGAGTTTGTTACGTTAGAGGATTTATTAGGTATTGAATTGCAGGCGTATTTACGTGAAGTACTTAAAAGTAGCATCTTTGATCAGAGGGTGCGTAGTGAATTTTTAAACGAGATACTTAATAACGTTGATATTAAACAAGCCTTAAGGGAAAGTAACATTTGTGTGGCTAAAGAATTAGCCCTCAAACTTGTGCAAAATAAAGAGGTAAAGAACTAATGAGTTTTCCAACTATACGCATGAGAAGACTTCGCAGAACTGAAGCGTTACGGACAATGTTAAATCAAGTTCAAATTCAACCAAGTAGTTTGATTTATCCTATTTTTGTTGATGAAACCATAACAGAGCCAGTTTCTATTACAACAATGCCAGGCTATTTTCGTTATCCGCTTGACAAAGTTGTCGATGAAGGAAGAGCAGCACTTGAACAGGGTGTGAAAAGTATACTTTTGTTTGGTGTTCCTTCAAAAAAAGATGAAACAGGTTCAGGTGCCTACGCGAAAAATGGTGTTGTACAAAAGGCTGCAAAGGAACTTAAGGCGCAATTTAAAGAGGATCTTGTCATAATTGGTGATGTTTGTTTATGTGAATATACAAATCATGGTCATTGTGGTATAGTTGATAAAGAAAACGGTGATGTTCGAAATGATGAAACTCTTGAATTGTTAGGCAAAACTGCTGTGAGCCAAGTTGAGTCAGGTGTTGATATAGTTGCTCCTTCAGCAATGATGGATGGACAAGTTTTTACAATACGCGAGTTTTTGGATGATGCAGGTTTTGAACAGACTCCAATTTTAGCTTACTCTGCCAAGTATGCCTCAGCGTTTTATGGACCGTTCCGTGATGCTGCAGAGTCCACTCCAAAGTTTGGTAACCGTAAAAGTTACCAGATGAATCAAGGTAGTGTTAGTGAGGCTTTGCGGGAAATTGAACTTGATATAAATGAGGGAGCTGACATGATAATGGTTAAGCCTGCATTAGCGTATTTAGATATTATAAGTTATGCAAAAGCCAGTTTTGATGTGCCTATAGTTGCTTATAATGTAAGTGGCGAGTATTCTATGGTTAAAGCAGCTGCTTTAAATGGTTGGATTGACGAAAAAAGTGCTGTATACGAAATTTTATCAGGTATTAAACGTGCAGGTGCAGATTTAATTATTACGTATCATGCTAAAAATTTAAGAGCGTGGTTGAAGTAACTTGAATGAAAGTGAAAATAAATCTCGGACGCTTTTTGAGAGAGCAAAAAATGTTTTGCCTGGGGGCGTAAACAGTCCTGTTCGTGCGTTTTCTCCGTATCCTTTCTTTGTTGAACGTGCGAATGGTTCTAAACTGTATGATGTTGATGGTAGAAGCTACGTTGATTACTGTAATGCTTATGGTGCCATGATATTTGGTCATGCTTATCCAGAAGTCATGGAAGCTGTCAAAGCTCAGTTTACAAAAGGTACTTTGTATGGTGTTCCAACTGTGCAAGAGGTGGAATTTGCAGAGTTAATCCAAAAAGTATCTCCGTGTGTTGAGATGGTACGGCTTGTTAACACTGGAACGGAAGCTACAATGCATGCTATACGTGTGGCAAGAGGATATACTGGTCGTAAGAAAATTGTTAAATTTGAAGGTTGTTTTCATGGTTCGCATGATAATGTGTTAGTTAAAGCAGGTTCAGGGGCTACAACTTTTGGTACGCCTAACTCGTTGGGTATTCCAGGTGATACAACAAAGACCACTATTGTTTTGCCGTATAATGAGATTGCAGCTGTAGAGGAAGTTTTGAAGCGGGAAGGTAATGATGTAGCGGCTGTGATTGTTGAACCGGTTCTTGCAAATGTTGGTTTAATATTGCCAAAATCTGATTACTTGGCTAGTTTGCGTAAATTAACCAGTCAATATGGTGTTGTGCTTATTTTTGACGAAATTATTACAGGTTTTCGTCTTGCGTTGGGGGGTGCTCAAGAGTATTTTAATGTTAAGCCTGACATGGTAACTCTTGGTAAAGTGCTTGGTGGCGGTTTTCCTGTGGCGGCTTTTGGTGGTAAAGCGGAGATTATGCGTAATGTTTCGCCGGTTGGTGGTGTTTATCAGGCTGGGACTTTTAGTGGTAATCCTGTTTCTACGGTTGCGGGTTATGCGGTTCTTAGTATTTTGGAGCAGAGGAAAAGCGAGATTTACCCTCAGTTAGAAAAGTGTGCTCGAGAGCTTAGTGGGGCACTGTTTGATTTGGCAGAGAATTACAGATTGCCTGTGCAGGTGTACAGTATTGCTTCGTTGTATCAGATTTTTTTCACTGATCAAGAGGTTATAGATTATTCTTGTGCAAAGTTGTCTGATGTAAAGATGTTTAATGCATATTTTCATGAGCTTCTTAGGCAGGGTGTGTTTGTGCCTCCTTCGCAATTTGAGACCTGTTTTACTTCAATGTCTCATTTAGCTGGTGATATACAATTGACTATTGAAGCGTTTGATAGAGCTTTATCGGTAGTGTCAAAGGAGTGCTCTGTATGATTGTTTATACTGTAGGTACAAGAGGTAGTAAGCTTGCTTTAGCGCAGACAAATCGTACTCTTGGTCAAATTCGGCAAAAGCATCCTGAAGTGGATTTTAAGCTTAAGGTTATTAAAACTGAAGGTGATAGGGAACATGGTAAGCCGCTTTTTAGTATTGATGCTAAAGGTATTTTTGAGAGGGAGATTGATCAAGAGGTTGCTTCTGGCGAGATTGATTTTGCGGTTCATAGTTTAAAAGATGTTCCAATTGTGGAACAATCAACAGGTACAGTTCTTGCTGCTGTTCCTAAACGTGATTCACCTTGTGATGTTTTTATTTCTAAGGGTATAAAAATTGAAGAGTTGCCTAAAGGTTCCATTGTTGGAACTGGTAGTTTGAGACGATTAGCTGAAATAAAGTTTGTTCGACCGAATTTAGAGGTTGAGCCTATACGTGGAAATGTTGACACGAGAATTGGTAAAGTCGAGAATGGCGAGTTAGCGGGTGTTGTTATTGCAGAGGCGGGTCTTGAGCGGATGAATATAACAAGTCAAATGACTCAACGCTTATCGTTGGAAGATTTTCCGTCTGCCGCTGGGCAGGGAGCAATTGCTATAGTAGCTAAAGAGGGCAACACTGGTTTAATTGAGATTTTACAGTCAATTGAAGATAAGGTTACGCGTGCTGAAATTACTGCTGAACGGAGTTTAGTTTTAAAACTTGCAGGTGGTTGTCGTGTGCCTATTGGTGCCGTCGGACGGGTAGTAGAGGGGGATGTTTTAACGGTTCATGGTTCTATTTATGCTCTTAATGAGCGAAAGAAAATTTGTGCATCTGCTAAAGGTATGCTTTTGCAAGCTGAAGAATTAGGATATAAAGTGGGCGAAGCGTTAATAGCGCAGGGTGCAGAAGACATTGAAAAAGAGTGGCGGGAAAAGTATGGTGTTTGGTAAAGTCTATCTTGTTGGTGCAGGTCCTGGTGACCCTAAATTGTTAACTGTTAAAGCAGTAGAGACAATTAGAGCTGCAGATGTTCTTATCTATGATAGATTAGGTGTTAGTGAAGAGATATTAAATATGGCTCCAGTGTCGGCTGAGCGGTTGTTTGTGGGTAAACGTACTGGTTTACATGAAGTGTCGCAGGAACAAATTACTGATTTAATTATAAAGAAGGCAAAAGAGCTAGATAACGGTGGTGTTGTTGTTCGTTTGAAAGGTGGTGACCCGTTTATTTTTGGTAGGGGTGGTGAGGAAGTTGAGGCTTTGGTTGCAGAAGGTATCGCCTTTGAGGTTATACCAGGTATCAGTAGCAGTGTTGCTGCGCCTATGTATGCTGGTATACCTTTGACTCATAGGGATTATGCTGCTTCAGTTGCTATAATTACTGGTCATCGTATGGGTGATGCTGAAAAACCTGTTGATTGGGTAAAAATTGCTAACGCTGTAGATACTATGGTTATTTTAATGGGTGTTGAAACTTTGGAAGGTATTGTAGGTAAAATGCTTAAAGGAGGGGTAAGCCCAGATAAGCCTGTTGCGATGGTTGAGTCTGGAACACTGCCACAGCAACGCACGATAATTGCGACGTTAGGAACAATTATTGATACATCTAAGAAGAACGATTTTAAACCGCCTTCAATTATTCTTATAGGGGAAGTAGCAGAGTTAGGAAGAAAGCTAGCATGGTTCAAACAACCTCTCTCTTAAAAGGCAAAGTTGTTGCCTTAACACGTCCTGCAGGTCAAGCAGAAGAAGCAGGTAAAATTATCCAAGACAAAGGCGGCATACCTTACTATATGCCTGCTATAGAAATTAAACCTCTTAGCAATACAGAACACGTAAAACGGCTTATAGCTGAATTACAAACGGGTACCGTAGACTATGTTATACTTATGAGTACAAATGGAGTTAAACATCTCTTTGAAGTTGCCCAAAGTGTAAACCAAGTTGACATGTTATGTAGTGGTCTTACAAAGACATGTGTTATAGGTGTTGGTCCACGGACAGCTAAAGAACTTGAAGCATACAATGTACATGTGGATTTGATTCCTGAAAAATACAGCTCAGAAGGACTTTTAGAAGTTTTAAAATCCAAAGACGTAAAAGGCAAAGTGATTAGAATTCCAAGAACCACAAGTGCTACGCCAACATTAAACAACCAACTTACCGCTATGGGTGCTGATGTGCAAGAAATTCACGTCTATGAATCAGGACTACCAATTAACGAAGACTTGAAAAATAAATTTCATAATGATCTAATGAGTGGACAAATTAACGCAATACTGTTTGGCAGTGGTCTTAGTGCAAAAAACATTTTTAGAATGCTCACAGAAAAAACATCAATAGAACAACTGCGAAAACTATTAGCAGAGAAAGTAACAATAGTAGCAATAGGTCCAACAACCGCGCAAGCACTAAAAGAGTTCAACATAAAAGTTGATGTAATACCAGAAAACTATCTATTTGAAGATTCCCTAATCGCCCTAGCAGAACACTGGACAAAACCTTAAGTTTTTTGTGTATTTTAAGGGTTTGAAAGAGAAAAATTCAGTATGTTTTAGTTCTTGTTAGTGTTTTTATGGTAAATTAGGTTTTATTAGTGTAGGCGTTTTAGTTTCGGTTTATGGTATTGTGGATTAAATGTGCCATGTTTTTATCATACAGGATTTAATTCTTCAGGTTTGCATAGAAAAGTAACACATAAGCTATACATCAATCAAAAAATATTCTGGATCACAAATAAGCACATTAACAATACATACTGTAACTAAACACACGTCTTAATTTTACACACATTTATCCACAATACATAATAAATACATTAACAATGTATAATATTAAAAAACATATGTCTTAGTCTTTCACATGTTCACTTGCATCTCTTCAAATAACGAAAATATGCAGAAACAAAAAAGACAGAAAATGTGACATATTCATCCAGCTGATGTCACGACAAATGTTCTGTTAAATTTTGTGCAAGCCTAAACTCCAATTAGAAACACCAAAAACAAGATATGTTAAATAAATGTGGCTGAAATGTCTGAAAAACAAGGTGAAACAGTTACAACAACACAAATAGACGAAAATAATGATAATACAACACCAGCAGCTATACCTCATGAGAGTCAACCAAATAACCAAACATGGTCTTCACCCGAACAAGAGTCATTTGAATCAATATGTGACAGTGTACCGCCACCTATTCCACCGATACAATCAACAGTACAGGATCATCAACAAAAACCTAAAAACTTCAAAACTGTTACGATAACATTGTTGCTTACTACATGTTTGCTAGTTGGAAGTTTTATTGGATATGCGGCTACATATTCAATGTTTAATGTTAAAAATGACGATTTACAGAATCAACTCATTGACTTACAAAGTCAACTGTATATTGCACAGTCAAATATTGGCAATTTAAATGATACAGTAGAGATTTTTTCTGTGTTGTACCCAAAAATTAGGGAATCGATAGTGGATATTCAATGTTTTGTGCCTGTATACAGCATGTATGGCTACAAGTTTGACGATGCTACACGTACAGGTAGCGGGTTTGTAACCAGTGTCAGAGGGCAACAGGTAATTGTTACAAATAGTCATGTAGTCGACTCCGGCAATAACATAACAGTAACGTTTGCCGATAGCTCTAGTTATACGGCTACTGTACTAGGTGCTGATGCATATGCTGATCTTGCTATTCTAAAAGTAAACAAAATGCCAAAGGGCATAACATCATTAACAATTGTCAGTTCATCAAAGTTAACCGTGGGCGATACCGTAGTAGCTATAGGTTCCCCTTATGGGTATTCAGGAACAATGACAACAGGAATTATCAGTGCCCTAGGAAGAACAGGAATAGAAGAAATAAACAACCAAAAAACATACTGCCTGGACATCACCATTCCAGACATGATTCAGCATACTGCCGAAATTAACCCGGGCAATTCTGGAGGACCACTAATAAACATACATGGACAAGTCATAGGCATAAACACACTTGGAATAAGCGGTGCAGACGGCTTAGGCTTTGCAGTCCCCTCAGACACTATACTACGTGAGATAGACTCACTTATAGCCACAGGCAAATACACCAAACACCCCACCTTGAACGCAACAGGAAAAGATATGACTCTACAAATAGCAAACTCTATGAACATAGATACAACATACGGCTGGCTAGTAGAAACAACCCCAGAAAACAGCAACCTACAAAGCGGAGACATCATAATAAAAGCAGGCAACACACCAATAAACAACACAGACAACCTGCTAACATACCTTGAACGCAACACACTACCAGGACAAAGCATTGAATGCACAATTATCCGCGATGGACAACAACAAACAATTATCATAAAAATTTACGCTCTAAACTAGTTAATACATTTACGCTTTTACGTTATTTCACATTAATCTCTAACCTTACAAGTTTTTGACAATAGTATATTTATTTGACTGGGCGAGTAACTGGTTTTGTTGGCTATTTGAAGCGTATAGTTTGTTGGGATTTTTTCACGGACAGGAGGTACTAACTTGAATTGATTTTCTGTGCAAATTACAAAACTTTTACTCATAAAATACTACGGAAGACTTCTCCCCGTGAAACTATGGCTTTTCAAAAAAACCAGTTATATATTGTGTTAGCCTAAATGAAAACATTCTCTACAAACACAACGACACAAACTCATAAAGACACTTAATTTCACAAGAAGTATAATATTTTTTAGTTTTGCTATAATTGAAATAGTGATTCAAAAATGTTATGATGCTAAGGGATGTACGTTTTGTGCGAAGCTGTTGGCAAGGGTTTGTGTGTCTTGGTTACCTACAATAAAGTATTCACCACTCTTTAATTGTATTATGAGGTTGGTGGAGTTGGCTGATACAATATAGGCTGTAGCACCATTTCCCAAAGTGTACATACCCACGTTTGTATCATCAAAATTAAGTCCGTATCGTTTATGTAATGTAAACTCACCTGAACCAATCTGACCAACAAAGGCGGTAACTATTTCATCAGAAGTAACATTTACTACACCATTAACACCCAATCCACGATTAAAGTATGTTGACTTTACGGATATGTACCCGTCTCCAACAGTCACCAATGAAGAAGGCTCGTTATGTGTACCATAGTAAGTTATACCACCGACTATTATTAACGCTATTCCAATGATTGCCACACAAAACATTAACGCATAAGAGTCATGTTGCAAAAAACGTAAAGGTCTTCTCTTGATCAATAAACTTGCTAAAAATAGAACAACACCAACTACTATGAAAGTTACCACAACAATTGTTACTTCACTACCAGGCAGTGGTTGCACAGTGAATTGTTCGATTGTCACCTAATTTTAGCCTCATAACAACAGTAAATTAGCTGTGTAAATTATATCGTCGTTGTATAAAAAACATTTTATCATTAGACTTCTTACGAAACTGCCTATTTTTGAAAAAATTGAACATCCAAATCAGGTTAAATCTCAAGTTCAAACATTCTTTCGATAGGATATCAATTCAACCTTTTACACTACTCTTGGTTTCGCAATAGGTCTATTATTATCGAAAGTAATTTTATTACGAAATATTTTTGTAAAAACCAATTTTTATTGCAATTTACAACGAAATTTTGCAGATTAATACATATATAGCAACTTGACTTTAAATACATAAGGTGTTGTATTTTATGGGTGATGAAAATGAGGCCCATATCTGTAGAGGATAGAGAAAAAATAGTCAAGCATAAAACCAATGGCGAGAGTG
>JAIRJY010000158.1 GCA_031260365.1 Nitrososphaerota archaeon
CACTCTCGCCATTGGTTTTATGCTTGACTATTTTTTCTCTATCCTCTACAGATATGGGCCTCATTTTCATCACCCATAAAATACAACACCTTATGTATTTAAAGTCAAGTTGCTATATACCTGACTTTTTAATCGTTTTTATTTTTTGGATTTGTTTGGGGCTGGACCGTACTTGGTTGACTATGAGTTCTATTTTTTATGCTGTTTAGACCGCTTGTTTGGCTGAGTTGGTCGACAACCAAATGAGCACATCCGACTTTGTTTTTCTCCTTTTTAAAAAGAGAGAACATTACTACCAATAGGAGGTTCACATTTGAATAGTCAAAGCCCAAATCCAAAATCAATAAACAAACCAAGACCTCATGTGTTGGGTGTTGATGCTGAGGTGGACCCTGTTATTGGTAAGAAGTTAAAGCGTGGTATCTATGCGGCAGATCGTATTCATTCTCTGGTTATGGGTTTTCCGGGGTCGGGTAAAACACGTTTTCTTTTGTCTTTGATTAAGCAACATATTGATTGTGGGGAGGGTTTTATGGTGTTGGATTCTCATAGTGATCTTACACAACTTGTTTTGTCTCATATTCCGCCTGAGCAGTGGGACCGGGTTGTTTACATTAATCCTTGGTCTGCTTTTGAGAACAAGTTTGGTAATCGGGTGGTGCAGATTAATTTTTTGGAGCATCATGATCCGTATCAGCGTGATGTGGTGGCTCGTATGTTTATGGATAATCTTGAGAAAATTTACGAACGCTGGTGGGGACCACGCCTTGATATGATCCTGCTAAACGCCCTATACCTGCTTATGGAGAAAGAATCCGCAAAACTACCTGATTTGTACAAGGTTCTTTCTGATCCAGATTTCCGTGAGGTGCTTCTTTCTAAGTGTAGGGATTATAATGTTAGGACGTTTTGGACAAAGCAGTATGAGAGTATGCCCAAGGATGCCTCTATAGCTGTCTTGACTAAGTTGTATCGTTTGGTTCAGGAGAGGATTATTGTGCCTATGTTTATGGCTGAGAAGAGTTGTATTGATTTTCGTGAGGCTATGGATAAGAAGAAAATTGTGATTGTGGATTTGCCTGAGGGTAGAATTACAACGGATATTGCCAACTTTTTAGGCAGCCTAATCCTCTCAGCCACATACACTGCGGCTATGTCACGTGAAGATACGCCAGAGGGGGATCGTGAGCCGTTTTTTGTGTATGTGGATGAGGCGTATCGTTATACAACAAAGAGCATTTCAGAAACCCTACAGTCACTACGTAAGTTCAAAGTCTACATGACCATAGCAAGTCAATACATTGAACAATATCGCAAAGACATCCAAGCCGCCATCACCCAAACCTGCGAAACAATCATTTCTTTTAGGGTTGGAGAGGATACCGCTCGTGTATTGGAAAAGTTTTATCCTAAGGCTTATGGGTATCAGACTTTGATGAATCTGCCCCGGCACTTGTTTTTTGTTTCAACGCCCTTTTGTGGAAATCGTGAATATCAAGTTCTACAAACAATAGACCACCAAACAGGCCCAAATAACCTTGATGACGTAATCAAACACAGTCTAAAAAACTGTGGTCGCGTGGTTGATGTTGATGAGTTGATGGGTCAAGTAAAAACGTGTTCGGTGCAGCGTGAATTTTTAGACTGGCCAGTAACCCCTGCGGAGTGGGTGATTCTGCTTACAGTTCGCTTAAATGGGGGTTCCATTGACGAAGAAACCCTGCAAAAACACCTCATGCATGAACCAACCAAACCTAAACCATATGTGCTGTCTGAGTTGGGGTTTGTTAATGCTTTGAAGAATCTTACGGTTGATAATGCGAAGCGTGATGCTTGGCTATTTTTTAAGGATGAAACGGTGCGTCAGTTGCGTGAGGAGTCTTTTGCGTATGGTAAAAAAACGCTTACGGCTAGAGATGTACGTACGCGTTTTTGGCGTTTGGATTTGAGTGATCGTAGGGCTAAGCGTTTGTTGGATGTTTCTTTTCGGGGTGAGAAGGCGGGTGGGGTTGAGCATATTTCGGCTATTATGGCTCAGCGGAAGATTTATTGGCAAAACGGCTGGATCGTGCGTGTAGATGATGGGGAGACCGATGAGAGTTTGGCGGATCTTTATGTTACACCTACTTTGCCTGCTTCAAGGGTTGAGGGTGCTAAGGGGTTTATTGATCATTCTTGTTGGGATTACCCGCGAAGCTTTGCAGTCGAGGTCGAATGCTACCCACAGAGACACTGGGAACGCTTAGAGAGCAACTATAGACGCAATCGAAAGATGGGTTTTCCAACGGTCTTTATCGTACCCAGCCAAACCGATGAGAAAAAACTACAAGAAAAACTTTTGGAATGGAACGCCACCTTAGTAGCTAATTCAGCAAGATTTGAAGCGGATCATCCTGAAATGGCAACTATTGAAATCGTAAATATGCTCAGCAACCAACCAAACAATGCCTCTAAGGATGGTCAACCTCTCAAAGAGGAACGGGTGGTTGAGCAGCCTTTTGAAGTAGTTAATCAAGCTTTAGAGTCTTTTACAGAACCAGCTAAGACTTCTTTAGACAAGGGTTGCGAGCAGGTTATAGAAGGTACACCAAAGGAACACTTGATACTAACACTTGTGCGTGAGGGTTGGCATTTCAGACTTAAAACCATAAACGGCAAAAGTTACCTTTGCGCAAGAACATTCAAAGAAGAACGCAGTTTAGGCTTATTTGACGAAGAAACAAAACATATAGTTGAAAAACACAACCTCAAAGTCAACGGTTTCAACGAAAACCAACAAGGCTAACTTGCCTTCCTATTCCAGCTCAGCTTAAGTGTAACCAAATCTAAAGAAAACCTGATTTACCACAAATATAAGCAATAAAAAATCAGATACAATTTTTTTATTTATTACTCTGCTACCGATTCACTATCAGTCAAACGTTTCACATCACAATTGTGTAGTTAGCAACGACACAATTTGTTCATTGCCGAATTTTTAACAAAATACATCATTATGCGAATTTTTTCTATAGATGTTCTGCCAGATGTTTCTTCTAATTGTCGTGTTAATGAAACGACAATTTATTTGCCATAGTCAGCACGTTTATTCTTGTTTACTGCCCATAGCCACCTTTTGTTGAACCTACATGTTCAATCAACCTAACGTTTCTATCGCTGAAATATGAGCATGTACATTATGTGGAGCAAATCCTATTTCTTTACCTAACATTTTTGCAGTAATTTTCGAATTACCACGCATCAGCTCAAGAACTAAGTAGTGTCATAAGTTAAGTTGTGTGTGGTTTTCTGTGAAAGGTTCAAGGTATGTGGTCTGTTCAACAATATTTTTTGGTATAAGCCCAAGTTTTCGGGTGGCAAAAAATTTTTCTGTTTATCAAATTATGTTAATAAAGCACTTCATGACACCACCGAACTCTACCCTGCAAAACCGTTCCCCCCTAATTATTTTATTACGATGGTTATTACGATGGTTATTACGATGCTCGGTGAATACCTTTGTAGCTAATGGTTTCTTTGAAGTATTTGAGGACTAAATCAACGACTTTATCAGCTATTGTTATCAGTGGATCATAGATTTCGTTTTGAATTATTTTCACTACATATATTATACGGGTTAGTGTAGTAGACTATTGTTTAATTGGGTGAGTGTAGTGGAGTTAATGGATAGGATATCGGTAAATCCTAATGTTATGGTGGGTAAACCTGTTATAAGGGGCACTCGTATTCCAGTTCAGTTTATTGTAAAGCTTTTGGCAAACGGTGTAACTGAAGAAGAAATACTAACGGAATATTACCCCGATTTAGTAAAAGAAGACATAAAAGCCGCTCGCTTATACGCATCGAATTCTCTTTAGTTACAAATACTCATCAAAAACTTATTTGGGAAACAAAAGACCGGCGGTATCTTAAAATTCAATTTTTGATTCTACTGAAAGTAAAAACATAAAGATATTCCAATTCGATATATCTCTGCAAGAATTTTTGGTTTTCCTCTGCGTGTTCGATAATGGTTAAACGTCCTTTTTGTCCATCGCAAATGGTTACAAAATATTTAAGCGCATCTAAACCTAAAAGACTAACAGCGTCAGTTACAATACTTGACACTGAAACAACTATGTCTTTTGCAAAAGGCAAAATAAACCCTTGCCCATCAATTGTCTGTATAGTGCCAAGGCAACTATAGATCATGCGAGTTTTTCCATCTGCCAACTCTACTGTATCCATAGTTAATTTTACGCCTTTTGATTTTAGATAATTCATAGATATATCAGCAATAAAAACTCCTGTAGAACAAGCGGTATCAACAGCGCAGGTAATGTTAAAGATTATCGGTTGTCCAGATGGGTTATTTATTTTTCCAATTACTGAGACACATGGTTTGCCGTCGAGGTAGTCTTTTTTCTTTACTATTGCTTTGGCTTGCTTTGTCAAATAGGATGACCTGTAGCTGATTAGGGTACTTTCCAGATGAATAGTTGGGTTGGGAAGTCTTTTTCTTGAATTTTCGTAAGAAGGTCATATTTTGTGTTTTCTGTGGCTACGATTTTGCCGTCGGATAATTGTATGGCGACGTACTGGCCTATTTTTGGTGAGTAAAATTTTATAGAAGTTTCAGCAATTTCCTTAAATAAGGGTACATATTCGTCATTAAGTAATTGGTTGCATTGTGCTTTTCTAATTTTCGCTTTAGTGGCAGAAGAAAATTGGGGCACACACGTGTTTGATTTTTCGCCGTTTTGGTTATACAGGTTATCAGAGATTGTTATGTTATTACCCTCCAGGTGCAATACGATATTGAGAGTTAACCAATTTAAACGTATATTTTGGAAGTATTAAAATCTGCTATCTACTTTAAACTTAAACTGTGTGTTTTAGCTGTTTTGGGGGTTTTAAATAGTTCTGTGTATATGATGGGTGCTTCCTTTGTGGAACTCTTGTCTGTTGACTGCTGGCCGGCATTAAGGCATAATTAATATCCATGGGAAAAACCCGTTTTTCTTCTTAGTACAAACTCTATTTGTTGTCAAAAAATCTAAAAACTAAGAACGGGAAAACGCTAAAAACAGCTTATCTGCACAAAACACTACGGGAAAACACCAGCAAACAACAAACAAACCAATAACCACAGCCAATACAACCAAACAAGCCTAAAACAAAACAGAAAAAAGCAAGCATAAAATGGGAAAAACAGAAAAACAAACAACAACAAACAAGAAAACACCAAAAACCGCTCATTTGCACAAAATATAGTGGGAAAACACCGACAAACACAAAAACAAACCCAAACCAACCAACTGACCCCTACAAACCCAAATCACACACATTCCTATGCAAACTATACCAAACAAAGCACCTACCCCCGCCAACCAGCCTCAAGATTCCACAGAAGCACAAACAACCAAACAAAAGAGGAGACATAACAATGTGTGAACAAAATCTTTTTAAACAAACTAATCCCCAAAAAACAAATTCCCAAATTAGAGTCTACGTTGCCAATCTAGGCAAATACAACGAAGGAGAAATAGTAGGTGGATGGCTAAGTCTTCCAGTAACACATGATGAAATCAAAGCTTTTCTAAAAAACCAAGTTGGACTAAACGAACAATATGAAGAGTATGCTCTGCATGATTATGAGTCAGATTTTAGTCTTGGTGAATATGAAAACCTCTATAGTCTTAACGTGTTAGCGGTAGTGTTGGAACAGATGAGTGAAACAGAAAAAAACATAGCATCAGCCTACTGTAGCGCAAACGGTCTAAAAGACACCCTGAGTGTTGCAAATGCGTGTATGCAAGTTAATGATCTCTCATATGTAGAGTTAGATGCTAATGATTGGGGAAGTAAAGAAGAAAAACTAGGCTACGCTATCCTTGAGGAAATCAATTCGGATCTAAAAGCGACTCTGGAACAATGCCCGATAGGTGCAAACTTGACTGCTCTGGACTATTTTGACTTCGAAAAATACGGACGTGACATCGCAATAAATGACGGGTACTTCGCATCAAACGAATTTTTCATATTCTATACCTCCGACATTGACCCCAAACTCTACAATATCCAAGAAATAGTCGACCAGCTAAACGACCCACGTCTATCTGAGACCGCTATTGACGGGTCTGCCCTAAAAAAATAGCAAATAAGTTGACGTACTTACCCGCTCTTTAATAATATTCTCTATATATTTTTTAACTGTTGATGTAATTGTAAGTTGACTTACACGCTTTGCTTTTTGTGATGGCTTTGGGTTGGTTGTTGTTAGTTGGTGTTTGTGTTGTCTTATCTTTTTTTGTTGGTTATCTAGTGAATGGTGTGTTAGTTGTTTAATGTGTTGTTTTCTTCTCTGTTGTCATCTGTATTTTTGTCATTTTCGGATTTTAAGGTAATTTGTCTTTTGGTTTTTTTCTATTGTTGTCATTGCGCAAAGGCTGGGTTTTGGGGTTTTAAATGCTCGGGTAGTTTAGAGGGTTGGTAAGTGTTATGTGGAGTGTCCTGTGGTATAGTTTCGGTGAGTTGCGTAGTTGTGTTTTGTTAGGTGTTTAGTGGGGTGGGTTTGTTTGTCTGAGTTGGTGCAGGCTTTGTGGTTTGAGGATGTGGGGTTTTTGCATGAGCAAATGTTGGATACTCCTGTTGGGCGGTTTTCTATTCGGCAGATGGGCATATTTTTGATTTTTGGTTTTTTAGCGTGGCTTTCTTCACTTGTTTTCGCTGATCTTGTACTCAAAGTTGTGGTGGCTGGCGCGATATTTTTTGCAGGTGCCGCTCTCTTTACGCGAAAAATTAAAACAGTTTCTCCTGAAGCCCATCTACTCTACATGACAAGGCGGTTCACCATTCAGACAAAGCAAAGGCGTTCTGCCGTCAAAGTCAAGTCGTCTGTGGAGCAGGTTTCGAAGTCTTTGTTGCTTTCTGCAACTTTGGGTGCGCCTGTAAAGATTGTTGGTATTCTAAAAGATGTAACTGGGCAAATTCTTTCAGGCAAAAATTTCCAGGTGAACATAAACAACACTACCTACGCCAAAGGCTCAACTGATGAAGAAGGCTGCTTTTGTACTTATTTTGTTACTGATCGTTCGGGCGTTTTTCAACTAGACATCCAGCCCGAAGGCTCCACTGAGGCAGTTCAGCAAATAACCGTAAACGTTCAACCCAAAGTAGAAGAGGAAAACAAACATGCAGAAACTATTAAAACTAAAATCTAAGCTTGAAAAACAACCCACTTGCCTCTATGAAGTGTTTCCTGTAAATTTTGTTATGCTTCCTAAACAGAAACGCTCTGAAACTCTGGGACGATTCCAACGTCTCTTAAACAGCCTACCCTGCCCCGTAAAGCTGTCTGCAATGAAGACACAAAAAACTCTTGAAATAACCGAGAACCAGTTTACAGCTACTTATTATCGGTTTTTTGTTGAAAGCCCTGAACCCATAGACTGGATAATCGAACAATGCGGCTTTAAACAACAGCCCCTAACCGAAACCCCAAAAACAAAAACCGCCAAAACCTACCCAAAACACCTTCTGCTTGAAAACAGTAAATTTCAAAGAACCTTCACTGTGTACCAACTCCCCGGAACACTCCTACCCGGTTTCATAAGTGAACTCTACGGTCTATGTGAAAAAGTGTTGCTTTGTATTAAGCCTCTGCCCCCTGAGGTTGCCTCTTCCCAAATGGGCAAATACTTACGGTTATTAAAAAGTATCTTGTTGGCTGATCAGTCTAAGGGTCGTATAGCTAAAGATGAAGTTAAACTAAAGCACGCCATGGCTGAAGCTACCTACCAAGGATTGATAACAG
>JAIRJY010000160.1 GCA_031260365.1 Nitrososphaerota archaeon
TGCAAGGGGTTATAATGGAAACATATATGTTCTGGAAGATTTTCCAAAACCTCAAAAAGCAGTGCTTGCTGTAATCGTTTTGTTTGACGCCCTTTTAGTTATTGTAATCTTTTTAACCATGAATTTAGGAGTTATATAACATGTTGTTTAGAGTAGAGAACCTTACACATCGGTATTCCGATGGAACATTAGCTATAGATGACTTATCATTAGCATTTGGTAGAGGTGAACGGATTGCTATGTTGGGTACTAACGGTTCAGGAAAAACTACTTTGCTCAACCATTTTAACGGTCTCTTAAAGCCCACGTCAGGTACTATATATTTTGAGGATAAACCATTAGAATATAATGCTAAAGCATTATTAAATTTGCGGAAAAGGGTTGGTTTTGTTTTTCAAGATCCAAACGACCAACTTTTTGCGTCAACAGTAAAACAAGATGTAGCTTTTGGTCCTCTAAATCTTGGTTATTCCCAAGAACATGTCAAAAAATTAGTAGATGAAGCACTAACCATTGTTGGAATGACTGAATATGTCGATAAACCTCCTCACTTTCTAAGTGGTGGTCAAAAAAAACGTGTTGCTCTTGCAGGTGTTCTTGCAATGCAACCTGAAGCCATTATTATGGATGAACCCACCTCAAGTCTTGATCCCATCGCTTCCAGCGATATTTTACATTTGTTACTTCAGCTTAATAAAGAAAAAGGCATTACATTAGTGCTAGCTACACACGATGTAGACATAGTTCCACTATTTGCAAACAAACTATACATCTTAAATAAGGGAAAAATTGTCTCCGAAGGAACACCTAAAGAAAGCTTTTCAAACACTGAATTAATACGAAAAGTAAACCTTCGTTCCCCACGTATAGCTCATCTCTTTGAAGTTTTAAAGAAAGAAAACAACCTTAACATACCTGATGAGCTTCCCCTTACCATTAGCGAGGCACGAAAAGAAATACTGCGACTTATCCATGAAGCTGTTAAAGAGACAAAAAAAGAGTAACTCTGCTGAGCTTCCCTATTTTACTCTAAGGAGCCTAAGCGAGTTAGCCATGACAATTACTGCGTTGCTTTCATGAATTATAGCGGCGAATAACGGGGATATCAAACCTTGACTGGATAGTGCTATACCTACAATGTTTACTGCTATAGCAAAGATAATGTTTTGTTTAATTATAGACATTGTTGTTTTGCCAATTTTTAGCAGTTGAGATAGTTTTGATAAGTCATCTGATAGAAGCACAGCACCTGCGGTTTCAATGGCTATTTCTGTTCCAGAGAGTCCCATGGCTATTCCTACGTCTGCTTGTGCAAGTGCTGGTGCATCATTTATTCCATCACCAACCATGGCAACAGTTAATCCTTGGGTTTTAAAATTTTCAATTTTACTTACCTTATCAGCAGGCATTAATTCAGATATGATTTTATCAACACCACAAGCTTCTGCAACAGTGTTTGCCACATTTCTGTTATCCCCAGTTAACATTACAATCTGCTTTACACCATTAACTTTAACTTGTGCTAACACGTTTTTCACGTTTTCTCTTGGTTTATCTGATAAACTTATCGCGCCAAACAACACTTGTTGTTTTGCAACAAAAACAACAGTAGCATGCATATCCTGCTTTAACATGTACTTTTGAGCTTCAGGCGTTATTTGAACATCATATTTCTGCATTAAACGTGAATTACCCACAATTATCCTTGTTCCATCGCTGCTGTTTATACATACTCCTAAGCCTATGTGCTGTTCAAAATTTTCGGGATGTGCAATATTTAAGTCTCTTTTTAGAGCTTCAGCAATTATAGCCTTCGCAAATGGATGCTCTGACAATTTTTCCGCTTCAGCAGCAAGCTGCAAAACTTTTGTATGATCATATTGTTGATTAAAACTTTGTATATCTGCAACTTCTAGCTGACCCTTTGTTATAGTTCCTGTTTTATCCATAACTAAAACATCAATTTTTGATGTTTTCTCCAAAGTTTCCCCATTACGTATTAGAATTCCCATCCTTGCAGCATTTCCCATACTTGTTACAATAGCTGCTGGTGTAGCAAGAATTAACGCGCATGGACAGGCTATTATAAAAACAGCTGCCATGCGTAATATATCCTGTGTTAACGCAAAAACTATTACACCTAATACGAGAATACTTGGCATGAAATACTTCGCGTATTTATCAACCACCCGTTCTATAGGTGCCTTTTTTTCATTTGCGTCTTTTACTTGTTCTATTATTTTACCATATGTACTTTCTTTACCAACTGCTGTTACTGTTACATATATGGCACCCTGCTGTATGATAGTTCCACTAAAAACTTTTGTCCCTTCTGAACTCTCTACAGGTACAGATTCACCTGTAACCGACGCCTGATTAATACATGCATGTCCTTTCTGAATAACGCCGTCAGCAGGAATTTTCGCGCCAGGTCTAACTATTATAGTCTCTCCGACTCTTAGCTCATTAGGTTTAACTTGAACTTCCTGATCATTTCTAAAAACTGTAGCCACTTGTGGTTGCTCGTCAATAAGCCTATGTATGGCTCTTGTACTTCTATGCTGAGCATAATCCTCTAGTATCTCTCCACCCAACAGCATAAAGGCTACAATAGTCGCGGGAAAATACTCGCCACTCACAATAGAGGCTATTATTGCTATAGTTGCCAACATGTCCATGCTAAATACACGTTCACGAAGACTGCCGATAGCACTATAACCTATAGTTAACAACGCCAAAACAGCCGAAGAAATCTGAAACCAAAACGCTATAGACGATGGTAACAACTCAAATTTAGCTGTTAACCATCCAGTTAAACCTAAAATCATAAAAACAAAAAGTATCACACGTTTAAAATCCACTATAGACACTCCCTTTTTTATCTCAAATAAGTTTTGACAATGCCTCTTTTAGCTCTTCTATATAATGCTCGGTGTCTCCAGAAGTAGCTGCATCTTTCAAACAGGTCTCAACATGATCTTCCAAAACCAGCTTTGATACCTTATTTAATGCTGCACGTATAGCTCCTAACTGTAAAAGTATGTCTGGACAAGACTTTTCAGCCTCAACCATGTTTTTAACACCGCGTACATGACCTTCTATTTTAGCTAAGCGATCTGACGCTTCTTTTCTTCTTTTATGAACATGCATGTATATCCCATGTAGGGGGATAGGATACAAACATATAAAAATACTCGTGATTTTGCCGTTTTTCATACATGCAAATGCTACAAACTACATTGAGTTTTAAATTACAGTGCTTTTTGTGATTGTGACGTTTATTAAGTGTATTTAAGTTATGCCTTTTTACAAACCAGCAATAATCTGGCGTTCAGAATCATAAGTACCATAAAGTTTAACAATTCTCGCCATTTTTCTATATAATAAGCAAATAGTGCGTTATACATGACACAAAACTCCATATCCAGAACCAAACAGCTACGGCAAATAATACTAGACATCAGAAAAGACATCTTCATAAATAAGCATGAGTACCAAAAAAAGGTAGACGACACCAAAAATAAAATATCCCAAATTAACAAAAACACTGATAATAATGTACTCCCATCCAAAATTAGCTACAGTAATATTAGTGTTGATTTTTTTCGTAGCGGACGGTGTGATTTTCAATATTCAGTATTTACTGTTGATTATATAAACACAAAAACTGGCGAGTTTTCAGCATGAACATAACACGGTTCAAGCCTGATAAAACAATGTGGCTTATGATATTTCTGATGATAATTGGGTATATATTTATTCATGATCTTTTGGGCGGCACGCTTTTTGCACATTCCCACTGGGATAGCTACACTTTACAAACTTTAGCTTGGCTTAGAGGCGAAACCGGGCTTGGTCAAAATTATTCCTATCTTGAACTAGCCATATATAACAATAATTGGTATGTTTCCTTTCCGCCTCTACCATCAGTATTCATGCTTCCTTTTGCACTGGTGTTTGGAGAGATGACGCCAAACAACTTAATCATAGCTGGATATGCGCTGATAAGCGCGGCAATAGCGTATAAATGCATGCGCAAAACTGGCGTGAGGGACATATACGCCGCGTTCTGGGCTGTCTTTGTTGTATGGGGATGTAACCTAATGTGGATGTCCACCAACGGCGGCGTTTGGTTTCAAGCGCAAGCACTTAATATGCTATTCTGTCTTGCAACAGTACACTCAATGCTCAAAAATCGTCGAGTATTTTCGTATATAACTTTAGCTTTGGCTGTGGGGTGTCGACCATTTTCTATAGTGTTTTTCCCAGTTTTATTTGTATATTACTACATGACTGACAAAACAGCGCAGCCTATCAAAAATCCGTTACGTCTTATGTTGAGGCAACTCAAATGTCTCATTGGACCAGCTATAATAGGTGCAGCATATATGATATACAATTATATCCGATTTAGGAACCCGTTTGAGTTTG
>JAIRJY010000120.1 GCA_031260365.1 Nitrososphaerota archaeon
ATTGCCCACCAAACTCACCAAATGTTCCAGGATTACCTGTATTACCTATCGATTGCATTCATAAGCCAACTCTATAATTTTTTTAAGCGATTTTTGCCCGTTTTCCTCTGCGCCGCTTGAAATGTCGACACAATAAGGGTTCAACTCCATAGCGTGTCTTATATTCGTTATATCAATTCCTCCAGCGAGAAAAAAATGTTTTTCTGTATAACCTTTGACAATTTGCCAATCGAATTTTTCTCCGGTAGAACCATGTACACCATTTTTGTATGAATCGAACAAAACAAAATTGCATTTTGTGGGTTTGATGTTTTTTAATGTTTGCATTCTAAATGCCCTTATCGTTTGACATGGCATTTCATATTCAGATCCGCCGTGAAACTGTACTAAGTCAATAATTCCTTCATCAACCACTTTTTTTATGAAACTATAAGATTCATCTACAAATACGCCGACTGTTTTTACATTGGAATTAAGCGCGTTTTTAAGCGCTTTTGCCGTTTCAATATTTATTTGTTGACGAGAAGGAGCAAAAACAAATCCAGCATAATCAATATCAGTTTGATTGATGCAGTCTACATCATGCAGTGTTTTTAGTCCACAAATTTTAAGTTTCATGAGTATCCCCCTAAAAGAAAATGAAAAACTTCACGCATGTTTTCCAAGTGTGATTTTGCGAGAGAAACCAATACACGTTATTAAACCTGTCATTTATGCAATTTTACGCAGTAAAAAAGTTTTCGTAAACTATTTGTGCTTGTTCTATCGAGAAATAGGATATTTACAATCTAATTTCCTCCCTCCACTAGAAAATATGACAGAAGATGTAGTCCTTCCAACGAGTGTTGCTGATAAAGAAGGGTATTTTTGAAGTTTATTGAATTGTTAGGACAGATGTATGATATTTCAAAGAGGATTGAGACAAAAAGTTGGAATGTTCTATCTAAATGCAGGTTGAGTCAGCTAAGTAGATGTCCGCGTAAATAGTGATGCAAACAACTGGTGCGGAGGGTGGGATTTGAACCCACGAACCTCTGCAGGATAGGAGCCTCAGTCCTACGCCTTTGACCATGCTGGGCGACCTCCGCAATATAATGCTCGCTGTTATGAGATTACGTGTTGATATAAATTTAATTGTTACATTTAAAGGCTTTACTTTAGATGCCGTTTTCTGAGTTAGATTTGTTTATTACTTTGAGTTATATTTATTTTTAGGAGTTAACGAAAGTGTTCCACACGTTTATAATTCAATTCAGTGATTGAAATGACAAAAATATACGATAACGTGCTTGAAACAATTGGTAAAACACCACTTGTAAAAATAAACAGGTTAACCGAGGGTTTAAACGTGTCAATAATTGGAAAAATAGAAGCAAAAAACCCAAGTGGTAGCATTAAAGATCGTGTATGCAAATTCATGATAGAGGAAGCTGAAAAACAGGGTTTAATCAAGTCGGGTTCAGTTATAATTGAGCCGACTAGTGGGAATACGGGTATTGGTTTAGCCATGGTTGCTGCGGTTAAAGGTTACAAACTCATTTTGACTATGCCTGAAAATATGAGTGTTGAGCGTCAAAATCTTTTCAAGGCTTATGGTGCACAGCTTGTTTTAACGCCAGAATCGGAGGGTATGCTTGGGGCAATAAAGAAGGCAAAAGAGTTACTGTCAAACACTTCGGATGCTTTTATGCCTCACCAATTCAAAAATTTTTGTAATCCGAAAAGTCATAGAGAAACTACTGGTCCAGAGATTTGGACAGACACCGATGGTAAAGTGGATATAATTGTCGCGGGTGTTGGTACTGGTGGAACAATAACGGGTGTATCACAATACATAAAACCCCTTAAAAAAGATCTGAAAATTATTGCAGTAGAGCCAGCATCTTCGCCTGTTTTAAGCGGAGGTAAAAAAGGGTCACATAAAATTCAGGGTATAGGAGCAGGTTTTATACCTGATGTATTAGATCTGAAGCTAATTGACGAAATCATCAAAGTTTCAGATGATGACGCAATTGAGACAACAAGGGATACTGCAAAAAAAGAGGGATTGTTATTAGGTGTTTCTGCGGGGGCGGCATTGTTTGCAGCAATTGGGGTAGCAAAGCGCCCGGAAAATAAAGGAAAGCTCATTGTTGTCATTCTACCAGACACAGGTGAAAGATATCTTAGTACAACACTATTTACAGAACCATAAATAACCCAGTGGCACTAATTTTTCGGCTTGTTTACGCTTTTTTTATATTACTCTTTTTAATCTATAAATATAGCAAAAAGAAGGAAAACATAATGGCGCCAAAAAGTAACTTGCATGTCTCTAAAAATTGCGGAGAATGCAATAAGAAAAACTGTGAAGAACACGATTGTTGGAACCCAGACAAAATGATTGAAGTACTAATGAAGCCGCAGCACCAAGATGAAGAAAAGTGGATTGAGAACGGTTTACCGAATCTTGTAGACAGGATAGTAACAAATTATCGCACTTGTGGTGGAATGGATCATCTTGAAGGCAAAGATTTACCATCTAAAAAAGTTGTCATTGAAGTTTTAGACGACATTTTCACAGTTCTTTTCCCAGGGTACCTTGGCGATACTGAGATTAGTAAGGCTAACATAAAATTTTGTTTAGGAACAAAATTGACCTCTATTTATGAACGCTTAACCATTGAGATTGAAAAAAGTCTCAAATACATATGTAGAAAAATCAGTGATTGCCCACATGATATCTGCCAAAAACGATCGCATATAGTTGTTAAAGAGCTTCTTGAAACGCTTCCAGAAATTCGTTCAACACTTAGTAGCGACATAGAAGCAGCACACAATGGTGATCCAGCAGCAGTAAGCACTGACGAGATCATATTGAGTTATCCATGTGTGATGGCAATAACAACTTATCGAATAGCACATGAACTTTACATGCGTTACATACCATTAATACCAAGAATTATGAGCGAATACATGCACTCACTAACAGGTATCGACATTCATCCAGGTGCAAAAATTGGCAAAAAATTCTTTATTGATCACGGAACAGGCGTTGTCGTTGGTGAAACCGCAGAAATTGGTGAAAACGTGAAACTTTATCAAGGAGTGACCATAGGGGCACTAAGTTTTCCTAAAGACTCAAAAGGCAACATCATAAAAGGTCGCAAACGCCACCCAACTATTGGCAACAATGTCGTGATTTACAGCGGTGCAACTCTACTGGGAGGAGACACTACCATTGGAGACAACGTTATAATCGGCGGAAACACTTGGATAACCACTTCAGTGGAAGCAAACACTAAAATCACAAAAGAAACAGAAGAAACCACTTACAAGAAAGAAAAACAAACAGGAAAAAATGAAAAAAGAAACGTTTTTCTGTAATTCAAAATTTTTTATTATGCTAAAGAACATTAGTTATAGTTCACTAATATGTGGCAAGATACGTAAACGTTTCAAAGACAGCCCCGAAAATTGCTTATTGACAATGTGTTATCATGTAGGGTAAGGCAAAGTAGGTAATTTAGAGGATATCTGCGTTTGTTTTTCTGTGAAATATCTTTTTTAGTTTTACAGATGGGTTCTTTTGTTTTATCAGTTTGGAATATACAACATAAGTTTTCAGAGGCTACCTGTAGTACTTCTGTGGTTTTCATGTTTCAAATATTTTTGATAATAATTGGTCTTCATAATTGTTTATATAAAAATTTAGCTATTGTAAGTTATCAAGGTGTTAACAGTGCATGCAGTGATTTTAGCAGGTGGATTTGCAACAAGGTTACGACCCTTAAGTTGCAGTAGACCTAAAACACTTTTTCCAATAGTAAACAAACCATTGCTACAATGGATTTTTGAAGAGTTCGTTGATAATGACATAAAAGAAGTTGTTTTAGCAGTTAACGCTTTAACACAATTTCATATAAAACAGCGAAAACTACCGAAATGTGGTTTAAAAATCAAATATGTAATTGACCCGCCTAAGACGCCACTGGGAACTGCGGGTTCTATAAAAAATGCAGAAAAAATTGTTGGACACAGTGAACCATTTGTAGTTTTAAACGGTGATATATTTTCTAACATTAACTATAAACAGTTATTTGATACACACATAAAAACGGGTGCATTAGCGACAGTTGCTTTATGCAAATGTGATGACCCATGCAAGTATGGTGTTGCAGAACTCGAAGACGATAACTGTATTAAAAGCTTTATCGAAAAACCAACTAAAGTACAAACACCAACTAATTTAATCAATGCTGGAGTGTATGTTTTAAGTCCAAAAGTATTTGAGTATATTCCTAAAGGTAAACAATGTTCAATAGAACGGGAAATTTTTCCAGTTCTTGCAAAAGAGCGTAAACTCTTCGGTCACAGGTTTGATGGTTTGTGGATGGATATTGGTAACCCTCAAGAGTACTTGTTAACCAATAAAATCATTCTTGACAGACTATTTTTGTCAAATATTCCTAAAACGTTTAAAAATGCTAAAGTTAAAATGCCTATAAAAGTAGACAAGCATGTTAACATTGGTAAACAAACTGTTATTGGTCCGTATACAGTTTTGGGCAGAAATGTTACAATTGGTTCTAATGTACAGATTTGTAATTCTGTAGTTTTTTCTGACACAAAAATAGGAGATAACACCATAGTTAATGGTGCAATAATAGGCGAAGGCGCAATTATCGGTAAAAACGTTCGAGTTAATAATGGTTGCATTGTTGCTGATCAGGCGAAAATTAGAGATAATATTAATCTGATTGAAAATTTTGCTGTCTGTCCAGCTAAGGAAGTATCTGAAACTATTTTAAAAAGGAACATCATCTGTTAAACACTGAGAGGGCAATATTTATGTGTACTTCGAAAAGACTTTTTGGCACAAATGGCGTACGTGGACTTACAAATGTTGTTTTAACACCCGATGTGGCAGTTAAGATTGGTTTAGCCATTGGAATCTTTTTTGGAAAGAAAAAATTGGTTTTAGGTCATGACGCGAGAACCAGTGGTTCAATGTCAATTAAAGCGATAATATCAGGTTTAACTGCGGCTATGTGTAATGTGTGTTTTGCTGGTATGGCACCAACACCATCTCTTCAGTTTGCTGTTAAGAATCACAAAATGGATGGAACCGTTATTGTTACAGCATCGCATAATCCCGCTGAGTATAACGGGATTAAGGTCATTTGGAGCGAGGGTATTGAAACATCACATGAACATGAAGTTGAAATTGAGAGGCTATATTTTGATAACAGGTTCAGTTTTACTTCGTTGGATAAATTAGGAGAAGTAAAAGAGTTATCAGGTATAATTAATAATGAATATATTTCTGCGATTAAAACACATGTAGATGTAGAAAAAATTTCCGAGAAACATTTTCATATAGTTGTTGATACGGCAAACAATGTGGGAGGGTTAACTACACCATTTTTGATGCGGGATATAGGTTGTAAAGTAACCAGTATAAATACGAAGAACGATGGAACGTTTCCAGGTAGACAACCGGAACCATGTCGAGAGAATCTTTACGAGCTAGCTGCAACCGTAAAAACGACAGGTGTAGATATAGGTGTAGCTTTTGATGTTGATGTGGATAGAGCAAAATTTGTTGATGAAAACGGTGAAGTATACATGGGTGATAAAACTTTTGCCATCATTTTAAAATATTTTCTTCTAAAAAATAAAGGTACAACAGTAGTTACTCCAGTAAGTTCGTCAACTCTAATAAAAGAAATAGCAGACACCTATAATGGCAAATTTGAGTGGACAAAAGTTGGCAGTGTAACTGTTTCGCATAAAATGATGGAAATTAATGCCAAATTGGGAGGCGAAGAAAATGGTGGAGTTTTTTATGAACCACACCAAGCAGTTAGAGATGGTGCCATGACCACAACATTGCTTTTAGAAATAATGGCTGAAATGGGCAAAAAACTTTCTGGACTTATTGCTGAGCAACCACAATATTTTATTGAAA
>JAIRJY010000184.1 GCA_031260365.1 Nitrososphaerota archaeon
GTAAAACAAACACATATACCAACAACAGAGAACCTGTTTAAAAACCCGCTAAACACAAGTACAGCAACTGTTCCAAAGGGATCAGTTGAAAATTTATCTATAAACCAAGTTGTGTATAGGCAACCAAAGAATAAGCCGATAGATTTACTTGACATGCAAAAAAGAGATTATGAAGAAAAGAGCAAATGGTAAGAACTCAAGTCACATAAGCCATTTGTTTTGCTTGTTCCTGCTTGATTGAGGTAATTTCAGGCAGTATTTTTTTCACTTTTTCGCTGAAAAGTTTTGCGTAGTAACATGCTTTTGCAGGATCAATTGTATTTAGATCAGTAGCTAAGTCATAGAATCTAAAAAGCTCTGAATCATCAAATAACTCGGTGACTTTTTTAACTGTATGAATATCAAAATGCAATACTTTTGTTGGTGGCCAAAGGGCATGTATTCCAAGTTTTGCTCCTAGAGCCTCGTACGCAGTTTGAACTGCTACAAGGGCACTTGATTGTTTTAAGTACCGATCAGATAGTTTGAGTTGCCATTGGATGTAGGTGTCATTAATGTTGATTTCACGTTTTTTTCCTGCAAGTATGTCATTTTGAAAGTTCTCTAACATTGGATCACAGGAGAAGAGCTCGGTATAGAAGTCTAATGTGTAACTTTCAACATCACATAATTTTATAGTTTCACTTGTTATCCAGCAGGCTACTCGGTCTCCTTTCCACCTATGGTAGCAGTATATACTTGATAGTTTTGACAGGTAACCTTGTATTGTGTCGGTTAGGTTTTCTTTGGTTGTTGCTGTGTGGAGGTGTTTTTCGGCATATTCGTAGATGATTTGGGGTACTTGATGAAATATTTCGGGGTTTTGGGCATCCATTTTCTCAAAAAGTGTCTGCCAAGGTTTAGCGTCGTAATTCATTTTTTCGACAATTAGTTTGGAGGCATTGCGTAGTTTATCTTGAACTGGTTTGTCACATTTCATGCGTGCTAGTACGTAGTCGTGTATGATCCATGATGACCAGTCGTTGTGGTTGTGTGTGCGGAGGTATTTGGTGAATATTTCCTCGTGGGTTTGGTTGTTAAAATAGTATTTTCCGGGCATGTAGTGGTAGATTGCGTAGCGTTTGGCTTGGAGGATTTTCCAGTCGTTCTCGGGGTAGGTTTGGGTATGTCCGCATTGTGTGCAGGTGGTGGTTTTTGTTTGGTCGTTGAATGTGAGTTTGTTGTTTTTGTTTTTGCATTTGGTACACCAGTCATGGTTGTCGGTCCATAAGTTGTAGGCCCATTCTTCAGAGGTTGTGTCTTTTTGTTCCAAGTTAGTGCTCATTTGCGTAGCCTCCAGTAGTGAATAGGGTTATTTTGGTTTTTAAACAGAGTGTACACCTTCATGTTTACTTAGTTGCATGATTGCACTCCATACTGCTATATTTTCTAAGGGTTCAAATGCCTCTTGAATTGGACTCATTTTTTCTCTAAAGTTCATATATCCTGAAATTAAAAAGAGCTTCCTGTTATGAACTTTTAAAATCCTGTGCATCTGCATGTTATGGGTTATTTGAGGATTTTTTGTATGAGGGCATCTTCTTTTTCTAAGGTTAAGTCAAGGTACCTTGTAAAGGGTATAGCACACCAGTTTGGGGTTAAAAATATTTGTCCAATCTTCCAATACCCATTTTGTGTCTGCTCTACAAGGGTTTTTTGTGTGGGGGTTTTTGGAACCAGTTGTACCTGTGCTTTTTTGGATTGTTTGGTTGGGAAAACAAGTTTTTCATCTTCAATTTTTAATATTCTTGGGCTGATAACTGCAAAACTGTATTTTAGCTCTTTGTTGGTTTGTGTTTTTGAGAGTCTTAGCATGTTATATGCGGTTAAGCTGCTTGTTTGTGCATGTTGACTGTTGTAGTTGCTCCAACTTTCTTTCCAAGCACTATAGAAGTGATTTCTAAATGCACTAAACGCTGTCGGTGTCTCTTTTACCTGATCGGTCCACCATTTAACCATGTTTGGAAAATGATTTAACAAACCATAAGCTTCACTATCTAGTTTACACGTAAAGATTTCGGAAAGCGTCAATTTATAGTTTAATCACTAAAATAAGCGTGGGTTTCTTAATTTAAAGTAGAGAAAAGGTCGCCATTTAAAATTTTGTTCTGTGCCTGAATGGCTGTGTAGCAGGGTTTTTCAACGCCACTACTTCCATCTCTTCTCTTTTTTCATGGCCGTCACTTTTTCTCTGGTTTTAGTGCAATTAATTTCGCCATTTTTTACCAGAAGGGAACCCCACTCAGCCGTTTCATTTAAGGACGGTACGGCGATAAAGTCGTGAACCGCTTGAAAAGCTAAAGCCCCACGGGAGCGGTTGCTCTGGTGGGGCTTTTCCCAAATACACAGAGACAGAGCGCCCTATTTATCATGAATGCATTATGTTTGCAGCAAGCCCAAAAAAGCCAGCAATTGTAGCTAGCTCTGACAGTTTTGTTACTATGCCGCCAACAACCTTGCCCGCTCCCAGCATGAATCCCTTGAATTTGCTCTTGCATTCAGATTTGGCCGCTTCATCTTTATTCTGTGTTGCGACAAAAGCCTCTTTGACAAGCGATATCAATGCTTCCCTGTACTCTTTTTCGACATCGGTAAAGCTGTTAATTATTTCGACAGCCTTTTCCGTTTCAGTTTCAAATTTTTCACTCGTTATTGCTCCTGAGTAAACTGTGACATTGCTGTTCGCTATATAGCCCGACACAACGCCTGTATTGCGCTCAATGTTAAAAGTGTTGCTTGTAATCGGTCTATTGGCATCCGTGTGTTCCTGATTGATTTTCTTCGCCATGTCCGTTGCCTCCTTTAAAATTATTTTGAGCGGTTTATCCGCTTTTATTAAGTCAACAATTACTGCTATCAATCTCACAATTTCCCTATCTGATAATCCTTCAATGTCGACTGCCTGTGCATCCTGCAATTTATCTTGCCATATTACAAGGCATGGAAGTTTTCCCGGCAAATCTTTAGGAGCCATGCGCATACCATTTTTTATGGCGTATCCAGATGAACCGAAGTCCTCTTCACTATAATAAATGTCCAAGTGATTGCCCGACATCGTATGTAGGTCAACCCAGTTTTTCTTTATAAATTTCTTGAATGCATCACCATCGGAAGCAAGCGGCAAAAAGAAACAGCGAAATGGAATAGTCTCATTCGAATATCTATCATAGATATACCCGAGGCTTTTCATTTTATCAGCCTGTGTATGTGTCAGTACAGCTACAAGTTTTTTCCCAAGAGATACCGTATCGCTTTGTTTGAAAGACTTCACCAATTTCGTCTTGTCATCTGAATGACGGTTTGCAAACTTGCAATAATCGTCTGCAATATTTTCAAATAACGATAAGGGCATTTTGTTCAGGTTGATAGGGTTACCGATATTTAGCATGAGCCACTCTAAAAAGTCAATTTCCAGCGACAAGTCAGTTCCGAGCATTGTCATGAACTCCAAAACAAAAGGTTCGTTTCTTTGCTCGAAATAGAAAACTACGCTGTCCGCAAGGGCTTTCGGCGTAATTTTCTCTTGTGAGAGGAGTTCATTTGAGTTTTCTCCATAATAACGGTGAATGAAACGGTCGAAAGCTCTCTCAGCTTCTGGGTGATGAAAGCAATGATGAAGAAAATATCGAAGTTCTTTAGGATGTGCTCTATGTAAATGATTCATTTCTTCCAAAAAGAAAGGATGGCAATCCTTGTTACAATACTCATCGAGTTCTTTGCTATCGATAAAACTGTGCAACATTCCTCGCAGGGAGGGGCGTCCACCTTGCAGGTACTCTTCAGCAAATCTTCTTAAAACACCGCTATATTCACCATTGTAAATCAAATCGAACATATCGGCATAGTTTTCACCGTGTTGCTGTGTAGCGCGGCTTTTAAGCCACTCGCAAAAATCCAGTACTATCATACTCGGTAATGCGTTCATTTACATACCCTCCATTTATTCCTTTAATTGCGGCCAATTTGCGTTGAGTCTCCTCTATGCCACCAGCATGGGAGTCTTTACACTCCTTTTGGCTGTTTTCTTTGGGAATAGACGTAAATGCACACCTCATGCACCCTTTGCACACCCCTTTTTCGCCGTTCCCGACCTTTCCTTAAATTGTATCAATCTCAACGTGATTATTTCGAGAAATTGTGTGTATTCAGCTCGCCAATATTTTTAAACGTTTACCTGCAAAAACCTTACAGGCATAAAAAATTAAGAACGATATCTGTTGGATACTTAAATTAATTCTACTGTCAACAGTTATAGAAATAGACAAACAACAAAACTCGCACTATCAGTGCGAGAAATACAAAAAAATAAAACATCACAATTTTGTCACCAATAATGGCAGAAATACAGGTTATCAGCTATTTTGCAACCTTACACAGACTAAAACAACCTGACAGATTTTGTTAAACGGTTAAATCGCCTTTAAAAATTTCTATAAACTCTATTTTTAGGTCTCTATATGAATAATAGCATACGTAAAAAACTCTCTAAATGTAAAATACTGACAGCCATTTCCGATTTTTTTAGCAAATACTTCCGCAGGGTCAAAACAGCATTCAAAATACGCTCAACCGCAAGTTCTATTTCGAAAACAAAAGAAGCAGAGGAGGACTAAAAAAATGACTTTAACGCTAACACTGTTTCTTTCCACCATTCTAAACTCAAGCACATTGCCCGCTCTTATTGCATTAATTACTACTACATTGGTTGTTTATCGGTCTTTGCCTCTGGTTAGGGCTGAGGGTCCTGAGGAGCAGGCGAGAGCACAGAAAGTTTTGGTAGGTTGCGTTATTGCGGGTGTGCTTATGGCTGTGGCGAAGCCTGTGGCGTTTTGGGTTACAGGCTGGAATGTGACAACGATGCAAGCAGGTCTGCCTACCGAATTGATCAGTGCAGTTGATAATCTTTTGCAGCTACTCATGTACATAGGCGTCGTAGTCGTCATTGCCGGACTCATCTATGGCGGAATCCAATTAAGCCGTACAAACCCAAAAACTACGGCTACCTGTAACTAAACCACAATGTCGCTCAAAGAACTACTATCCCTTATGGTAGTTATTCCCCTCTTTCTTTTTTTGTCTGCTATTTTTCCCCAAACACATTCACTGTTTATTGTAGGGTGGGTTGCTTTGCTTAGGGTTCGATGTACACTCAACCTACAGATTTTATCTTGAAAACCCCGATCAATTTCGGAGCAATGAGCGCAACAAACTGTTTGTGTGGCTTACAGAAAAAGTTGGTTTCAAAAAAGCCACCCTACTTTTCCTAATAGTGATTGAAGTCCCTCTGTTGTTATTCTTTGCGTTTCTACCCCTACAAATACTACACACCTACATGTTTCCCAACACACCAAATCACCTAGTGTGTATTATGGCAAGTTTTGGCATATCTGCAGCGGGTCACTTACAGGCAGCCCTCAAAAATACAAAATATACCTCAAAAAAAACCACTTGTTAGCTTTGTTTGCGCAAACAAAACACAGCCGGTGTGTTGTCTTGGCGCAACCATGGCTACCACCAATACCTCTGCACAACAAACCAAACCTGCACAACACTTGCTATCCCAATAACTAATCGAGCAAGATGACACAAAAAAAGGGTGTCTTACCAGCAATGCTATATCAACTGGTATTTTTGTCGCCTATCTTTCTTACTAACACGTGTCCGCTTA